>CAZBCV010000034.1:0-20524 GCA_964490495.1 uncultured Aureispira sp.
ATGGCTGTTTATCAAAATAAACACGCGCTACATTCGTATAGGATTCTTTTCCATTATGGTTTACTGACAAAATTTTATAATAATTAAGGCCTTCTCGAGGAAAATAATGAGTATAAAAATGTCTTCCATTGTTGGATGAAATATAAACAATTGTATCAATAAACTCCCAATTTAAACCATCTTCGCTGTGCATAATTGCAAATTCAAGAATGTCACTTTCTTTTGTGGTCGTCCATTCAAGTTGGGTAGTCATTTCTTCTTTTTCTGCATTTAAGCTATTTTCTACAATGCTCAATGGAATGAGATTACTGGCAGCTAAATTAAAATTATCAACTAACATTCCATCAGTATAACCCCCATTAAATATACCGGAGAGAGAAAATACAAACCGAAAAATAACCGAAGGTTGACCAGATAAGAAACTTACATCAATACTTTTTGACAAATAATTTTGATTATGTGTCCATCCTGTACGGTCTGAAAAAATTTGATTAAAAACTTCACAAAATAGTCCAAAACCAGCATTATAAAAAGTGGGTGGGTCACCCAGTCTTATCCATGACTGACCATTATTGACTGAATATTGAATTTGTCCAGCTAAGGGAGCGTTACAAAAAGTTGTTTGCATGCCAATATCGAAACTCAATGTATAGTTCTCATAAGCCGTAAAATCAAAGCGGGGTGAATAAAGGGCACTCTTTGTGGTCACTTTCGGCACATTGCTATTCAATAAAGTTTTCCAAGCATTACCACCATTTGTGGACAGGCCAAAATTAGAATGACCATGTTCCCAAAAATTCATCGGGCCATCTAAGGCGTCACCTGAAAAATGGGAATAATTACTTTCGAAATCGCCCCCATCAGCCAATGTATATGGTGGATCCCAATCCAATAAAACTTTGATCATTTCATTCCTTGTAGTCGTATGCGCACCATTATTTACGGTCAGGGTGACGTCATAACTACCTGATGAAGTATATGTTACAGTAGGATTTTGCAAAGTAGAAGTTTGTCCATTACCAAAATCCCAAGACCACGAGGTAGCATTGATGGATTTGTCTTGAAGACTAATAGGTACTCCTACCCATGAAACAACTTTGGGAGCTATAAAGTCGGCACATCCCTGACTTACAGGCGCTTTCATGAGCAACCTTTGGACCGCACTCAGATTGCCACCACTACAATTATTATATATGAAAACGTCATAGTTTTTGCAAATTCCATATCCAGGAGGGGATAAAACCAAAGAATTCTGAGTCGTAATGAAATCCACAATGAAATTTTCTTCACCAAAATTTTTCACTTTAACAACATAACTTTGCTGAGCTGTATGATTCCATGATACGGTGAAATTACTTGGATTAACATTTGAAATCTCAATGCTTTCTACTCTTTCACAGGTAGTGTTTTGACAAGGAAGTAAACAGCTAGACTGATTGTTTATTTGGGGATTGATACTATTTTTTGATCTAAGTGACCAATTATCAGTGACAGAAACGGAAGGTGATAATATTTGATTAACTATGGTATCGTGCGCACCATTGAAGTTGTGACCAATTTCATGAGCTACCATGGTTTTCAGCAAAGCTGCATTGGTGGACCAATCCATTAATATGGCTCTGGCCATAGAATTACAATATAAATTAGGAGATTGAAATGCTAAACCAATAAATGGACCCGCAAAAGTTCTATCTGTCCAAAAATGGGCTGCATGAAATTCGTGATAAAACCCACCTAAATCCACCCATGATGAAAATTCATTAAGTAATACATTTGGGTTAGTAGTATTAGACAATGGATCACAAGTAGGACAAGTTGAGATAATTAATTCACTTATTTCAAAATTAATTCCATTGTCAAAGTTTTGAGTACCATTATATTCATAATTAGTTTCTACGTTATTCATAACAGCTACCACATGATTGACCACTGCATCAATACCTGAATGAGAGGGATCGATAAACATCAAATAATCTGCAAGTACAGCGAGTTTAACTTTAAAGCAATCACCATTTCTCTGATCAAAATTTTGTATCTTTTCGTGCTTTTCGAAGGAACTAGGCGGTCTAAAACAAGGCTTATTTCTATGTCGGGGTTTTACGTCTTTTGAACCGTAAAACACAAACTCTTCAGGCTGTGCGTCTCTTTTGAAATAACTAAGGGGTTCTATAAAATAGCTTTCATTTTCATCCATAATATTAGCGTAAACAAAGTTTCCGTTTACAGTAAGTCTTAATTGTCCTTCTCTTCCATCTGTGAAAGTACCTTTGTATGTTTTGATATTATTATTTTGAGGAAGAAGTTCTTTACCATTCTTAGTCAATGCGTAGAGTTGGGTAGTGGCCGTTAAAATCTGGACTTCTTCCAAATAAAAAGACCATTTTTTGTCTGAACCTAAATCCAAAACAAAAACATCAGATGAAGAACGATGCCCATCAAAATAACGGTCTAATTCACCAGCGTTTGTTTTAAAAACACGAGATGAAGAAAACACATCATTTAATACTTCAAGATCAATAGCTTGTTGTTCAAACCTGAACCTGATTTCTTGACTCCATAAAAATGAAGCCACACAAATAAATACTACTAATAAAAAATAACTTCTCATTTGCCCCTTGTTTATTTAAGCATAAAAAAATATGATTAAGACAAGGTCATTTTCAATCTTAGGTATATTGTTTCAAACAGTATTGCTCTGTATTGAAAGTGCAAAGATATAAAATAAATTTATCATGTGTAAAAAATATTACATTTTTTTTTATATTTTTTACAAAAATTCTATCAAAACTGTAAAAATGCAATAAAATTTGCTGAAAATGAAAGATAAATATCAAAACATTTTAACTTTTGTAAGGTATTAAATAAATATAATATGACACTCTTCTACCTAAGAGCTTTATGTTTATTTCTACACTTCTCTTCATATCGTATATGGTTAAAAATATTGTGGACTCACAAGTTGAATCTAAATCCCAAGAAAAAGAACTGCATTAAATAGCCACAATTTAATCGTATTAATTGTTTTTTTTTAAACCTTTTTCTTTAATACATTTATTTCGTCTCTCAATTGGGCGGCTGTGATAAAATCTAAGTCCTTTGCCGCTTGTTTCATTTTTCTTTCAGTTTCTAAAATTAGTTTTTCTATTTGTTGTTTATCCATATAAGCTACAATAGGATCTGCTGCAATATTAATTTCCATGTCTGGTTCAGTATAGGCTTTGATTTTGCCTCCACGGATATCTAAAATTGACTTCTGATTTAGAATTTCATCACGTGTTTTGGAAATAGTTGTAGGTGTAATACCATGTTCTTCATTGTATGCGATTTGAATCAATCTTCTTCTATTAGTTTCGTCTATTGTCTCTTGCATACTATGAGTTATTTTATCAGCATAAAAAATAACTAGACCATTAGAATTTCGGGCGGCCCTACCAGCTGTCTGAGTTAATGAACGCTCATTTCTTAAAAAACCTTCTTTGTCAGCATCCAGCACAGCAACAAGAGATACTTCGGGGAGATCCAGACCTTCTCTCAACAAATTGACACCTACAAGAACATCAAATTCTCCAAGTCTAAGATCTCTTAATATCTCTACCCTATCCAGCGTTTCTACCTCACTATGTATATATCTGATTCGTACATTAAGTTTGGCCAAATATTTTGTCAATTCTTCTGCCATCCTTTTGGTCAATGTAGTTACAAGTACTCTTTCATTTCTTTCTTCCCTCAGATGAATCTCTTCTAATAAATCGTCAATCTGATTGATACTTGGGCGAACCTCGATGGGTGGGTCCAACAAGCCAGTAGGTCTAACAATTTGTTCTACGACTACACCTTCAGTTTTTGACAATTCAAAGTCTCCTGGTGTAGCACTCACATACACAACTTGATTGATCAGTGTTTCAAACTCATCAAAATTAAGCGGTCTATTGTCCATCGCCGAAGGAAGTCTAAAACCATAATTAACTAAATTAATTTTTCTAGCTCTGTCACCTCCCCACATCCCTCGCACTTGCGGCAAAGTGACATGACTTTCATCTACAATCATCAAATAATCGTCCGGGAAATAATCCAAAAGACAAAAAGGCCTCGTTCCTGGAATTCGTCTATCAAAAAATCTTGAATAATTCTCTATTCCACTACAATACCCCATTTCCCTAATCATTTCTAAATCAAAATTTACGCGCTCTCTCACTCTTTGGGCCTCGATATAGCGTCCTTCAGCTTCAAAAAACCTTTCGTGATTATACAATTCGTCTTCTATTTCTTTTATCACTTGATTGAGTCTATCTTTTGGAGCCACATAAAGATTGGCCGGGAAAATGGCCGCAAAATCAATCTCTGCAATTCGTTTACCACTTTCAATTTCTAGCTGTTCGATAGTTTCAATTTCGTCACCAAAAAAAATTATTCTATATCCGTAGTCCATGTATGGCAAATTAATATCTACGGTATCGCCTTTGACTCTAAAAGTTCCCCTTTTGAAATCTGTTTCGGTGCGAGAATACAAACTCTGCACCAAACTATATAAAAATCCATTGCGAGAAATAACCTGTGCTTTTTGAATTCTTATAATACCTGTTTTGTAATCTTCAGGGTTCCCCATACCGTAAATACAAGAAACAGAGGATACAATAATAACATCACGCCTTCCCGACAAAAGAGATGAAGTAGCACGCAATCTTAATTTGTCAATTTGTTCATTGATCTGTAGATCCTTTTCAATATAGGTGTCAGAGTGAGTGATATAAGCCTCAGGTTGATAATAATCATAATAAGAAACAAAATACTCGACGGCATTATCAGGAAAAAATTCACATAATTCAGCATAAAGTTGGGCTGTTAATGTCTTATTATGTG
Source organism: uncultured Aureispira sp. (assembly GCA_964490495.1). Classification (GTDB taxonomy): domain Bacteria; phylum Bacteroidota; class Bacteroidia; order Chitinophagales; family Saprospiraceae; genus OLB9. The sequence continues at coordinate 4,861 of CAZBCV010000034.1, forward strand.
TCAGCACCAAAGTAGGTTTTACTACATTGGCAATAACATTCGCCATAGTAAAAGTTTTTCCAGAACCCGTTACACCCAATAATACTTGAAATTTTTCCCCTTTTGTTATATTTTCCGTTAGTTGAGCTATGGCTTTAGGCTGGTCGCCCGTGGGTTGATAATGAGATATTAGATTATAGGACATAGAATTGATATTTCACAATCATAAATATCAAAAGTAAAAATATGTTTTAGATATTGACAAATGACTTACATCTTTTAACGCTTGTTTGATCTGATAAAGTTTGAAAATATTATTAAAAACACCCATAAATTTTATTCAAGGATGAATATTTTAGAAATAACATGACACATCACATTTTTCTCACATAAAAAACAAAATTAAGCTTAAAATTAAACAAAATGTAGTAACTTTGCATTTATAAGAATTGAGAATTAACTCTCATATCCTATCTTATTAATAACCAATACGAAACATATGAATAGCCCGTCAATACTTGAAGTACAAACACCTGAAAACGAAAATTTTGAAAGTTATAAAGATACTGTTCTGCAGGATTATTATATCTGCCTTGTAAGCAGAGAAGCTAGTATATGGGGTCGAAAAGAAGTGCTCAATGGTAGAGCAAAATTTGGGATTTTGGGAGATGGAAAAGAACTTCCACAAGTAGCCATGGCCAGATCGTTCAAAAAAGGAGATTGGCGTTCAGGATATTATCGTGACCAAACCTTTATGTTTGCTAGAGGATTATGTACCGTAGAAGAATATTTTGCACAACTCTATGCCGATTCAGATAAAGATCCATTTTCGAAAGGTCGTCAAATGAATAATCATTTTGCAACTCCCATGATGGATGAGGAAGGACAATGGTTGGATCAAACTCAAATGTATAACGTTTCATCGGATGTGTCGTGCACAGCTGGTCAAATGGCGAGATCATTAGGTTTGGCCATGGCCTCAAAAAAATATAGATTTTTAGATATACCCACTCATACAAAATTTTCAGAAAACGGCAATGAAATAAGCCATGTTACCATAGGCGATGCTTCCACATCAGAAGGTGTCTTTTGGGAAACAATGAATGCCGCAGCTGTAATGAAAGTTCCTTTAGTGGTCTCTGTGTGGGATGACGGTTATGGCATAAGTGTGCCCATTGAGTTTCAAACTGTCAAAGGTTCAATATCCAAAGCACTTGAAGGTTTTTTAATAAATGAAAAAGGAAATGGTATTAGAATTTACACCGTCAAAGGTTGGGATTATGCAGAATTATGCGCTACCTATGAAAAAATTTGTGATAGAATTCGGCAGGATCACATACCGGTTCTGATTCATGTTAAAGAATTGACACAACCTCAAGGTCACTCAACAAGTGGCTCTCACGAGAGGTATAAATCTATAGAGCGATTGAACTGGGAAAAAGAAAACGACTGTATTAAACGTATGGAAGAATGGATCTTGGAAAATGCTATTGCCAATCAAGGTGAATTGGAAATATTAAAAACTAAGGCTTCACACTATGTTAGGGATTGTAAAGACAAAGCCTGGGATACTTATAAAAATGGTATTAAACCTTTTAAGGATGAACTTAACGGTTTTTACAAATCTTTGCCTTCTGATATCAAAACATCTCAAATCTTAGAATTAGAAAAAGATTTGACGCAAGGTATGAATATGACTTTTGCAGAAGTGGTAGCTAACGCCCGAAGCCTTCGTTCACAATTATTGAGATTTGAAAACGCTCAGATTTCCGCGCTTAATCAATTGATAGATCAATGCTATTCTGTGGCCCAAAATAGATATCACACGGACTTGTATAGCGACAACAAATATGCAGCCATAAACGTGCCCGTTCAACCCGTAAAATACGGATTAGATCCAAAGACAGTGAGTGGATATCAAGTTTTAAATACCTATTTTGAGCAATTATTTGGAAATAAATCCAACATTATAGCTTTTGGGGAAGATGTTGGTCAGATAGGTGATGTCAATCAAGGATTTGCAGGTATTCAAGACAAATATGGAGATCAGCGTGTATTTGATACTGGAATCAGAGAATGGACAATCATGGGTCAAGCCATAGGTGCCGCAATGAGAGGATTGAGACCTATTGCAGAGATTCAATATCTCGACTATTTAGCCTATGCCTTTTCACCTTTATCCGATGATTTGGCAACATTGAGATATAGGTCTGGTGGTATCCAAAGAGCGCCCGCTATCATCCGAACTAGAGGTCATAGACTTGAAGGCATCTGGCATGCAGGCTCGCCCATGGGAATGATCCTTACATCCATGCAAGGCATTTATCTTTGTGTGCCGCGCAATATGACACAAGCAGTAGGTTTTTACAACACCTTGCTCAAATCTGACGATCCAGGCATAGTTGTGGAATGTTTGAATGGTTACAGATTGAAGGAGCGACTTCCAGACAATCTTCTTGAATTCACCTGTCCACTCGGAGTGCCCGAAATACTTCAAGAAGGATATGACATCACTTTAGTTACCTACGGTTCATGCGTAAGAGTAGCACAAAAAGGAATTGAAATGCTGCAAGGTTATAACATATCAGTAGAACTCATTGACGTACAAACATTAATGCCTTTTGACTTAGAAGGAGTCATTTTAACTTCACTCAAAAAGACCAATAAAATAATATTTTTGGATGAAGACATCCCTGGTGGAGCTACTGCTTACATGATGCGCGAAGTTCTTGAAAAATGGAATGGATACAAATATCTTGATGCCCCACCTGCAACTTTAACAGCAGCCAATCATAGAACACCTTTTGGTTCAGATGGTGATTATTTTACAAAACCCAATGCAGAAGATATATTCGAAAGCATATTAAAAATGATGCAACAATACCATCCTAAACAGTTTCCAAATATGAACTTTTAATGATAAGTGCTTTTTGTAATTTAATTCATGCCTTTTGATGCAAAAAATTAAAATAGCGGGATTCAGTATTATTAGAAATGCTATAAAGTACGACTACCCTATTGTGGAAGCCCTCAGGTCTATACTTCCAATTTGTGATGTAGTATTTGTGGGAGTTGGGGAAAGCGAAGATGGTACTAGAACACTCATCGAAGGAATTTCGCCCAAAATACAAATTATCGATACCCTTTGGGATGACACAAAGCGAGAGGGAGGAAGAGTTTTAGCTGAAGAAACGGATAAGATATTTCAAAGAATTCCTTCAGAATATGACTGGTGCATATATATTCAAGGTGATGAAATTTTGCACGAAGAAGGACATTCTAACCTTCTCAAGGCTATGAACCAATATCATTTGACAAAAGAGGTACAAGGACTTTTACTTATATATAGGCATTTTTATGGGAGTTATGACTATGTGGCTACCTCACCCAAATGGTATAGGCATGAAATAAGGGTAATTAAAAACATAAAAAATATTTTTTCATATAAAGATGCTCAAGGGTTTAGAATAGAACCCAACAAAAAACTCAACGTTAAAGCTGTAGAAGCACATATTCATCATTATGGTTGGGTAAAACCGCCTCACATTATGCAAGATAAAATTAAAAACTTTCATAAATATTGGCATGATGACGAATGGATAAAATCAAATGTAGCAGATAGTGTAGAATTTGATTATGGTGATGTAGATTTATTGGAAAAATATGAAGGCAATCACCCCTCTGTAATAACGGAGAGAATTCAAAAAACCAATTGGCAATTTACGACAGACTTAAGCATAAATAAAATGTCTTTTAAAAATAAAATACGGCATAAAATAAAAAAATATACAGGTTACTTACCAGGAGAATACAAAAACTATAAAATAATTTAACTTTTTTGAAATAAAAAATGCGGTAGAATTTCTTTAGAAACCTACCGCACCACTTTTAACAATCCAATTATATATATTAACTACACATTTTATTGGCTAAAATAATTATACGCTGAACAATAATTTTGTGATTATTTTTGAATCAATACCCTGTGAGGAATAGGTGTTTCAATTTTATTGGCTGCAAAGGCATTTTTGACTGCCTCTTGTGAGCCATGAAATACTGTCCAATAATCTTTTTCGTCACAAAAAGGCATAATGGCTAAAGTTACACAACCGTCACCTACGCTACTTACTTTCACAAGTGGAGCTGGATTTCTTTTAACTTCTGGCATATTCAATAGAGCTTCGGTAGCTACTTTACGAGCAAAATCAATATCAACGTCAGAATAAATAGCCATCTTGGTATCGACTCTTAAATTGCCATCGGTAGTATAGTTAACAATAGTTCCTGTTGATAATGGCCCGTTAGCAATTATAACAGTTTTGTTGTCTGCTGTTTTTAAGGTTGTATGGAATATCCCTTGATCAATCACATTTCCTATTTGGTCTTGAGCGGATATCAAGTCACCTAACTTAAAAGGCTTAAATAGCAGCATCATAACGCCGCCAGCAAAATTACCCAAAGTGCCATTCAACGCTGCACCCACACCTACTGCAAGACCCGCTAATACTGCACTAAAGGCCATTAAATCGACACCAATCATTCCAAATACTGTGAGTAACAGCATTATTTTTAATATAATACTCACAAATGATGACAAAAACGATTGAAGTGAAGGATCTACTTTTCTCTTGTTTAATAATGAGGTGAATCCTTTGGAAATCCATCCTATAATAATGGAACCTACCAAATAAACAATAATGGCGCCTATTAATTTGGGGCCATAATTCCATGCTAAATCTGTAATTTTCTCAATGAGGTTAAATGGGGCATTAATGATTTCTGTTGATTGAAGAAACATGATAAAAAGTTTGAAAGTTATAAAATATTGTCATAAATTAATACGAAACCAATGAAAAGAAGTCACTTTTTACGGTAGAATCTTAGAATAAATAAACAATTTTTATTATGAATAATATTCAGTTTATCAATCATTATTTTAGAAAATAAATTATTTATCAGAAATAACAATAAGAAAATGTAAATAATAAGTCAAACTAAGAGAAATACTTGACCAATAATGCATTTTAGAGGTGTTTATCGAAATACAGCGCTGCCTATTCTTATTATTGTTGCGCCTTCCTCCACTGCTATTTTGTAATCGCTAGACATACCCATCGAGATTTCTTTAAAAGAGGTACTGTCGGGAAAATATTTAGATTTTAGATGATCAAAAATTTGCTTGAGCGAACGAAACTCATTTCTTACCAATTCCTCATCATCTGTAAAAGTAGCCATACCCATTACACCACAAATTTGGATATGTGACCAATTTGAATTTACAACATTTTGGCTTATAATATCGCCTTCATCTATTGTCAGACCATACTTTGAAGACTCTTGAGCGATATGAAACTGAAGCAAAACTTTAATAATTCTATTATTTTTTACTGCTTCATTATGAATAATGCTAAGTAGCTCCCAACTATCTACTGAATGTATCCAATCTACAAAAGGTGCTATATATTTGACTTTGTTTTTTTGAAGATGACCTATCAGATGCCATTTGATATCTTTGGGCAAAATTTCATATTTTGAAACCAATTCTTGAACTCTATTTTCTGCAAAAAGTCTTTGACCCGCATTATAAACAGAAAGTATGGCATCAGTACTTTGGGTTTTGGACACCACCACAAGCGTGACTTTTGATGATTCAGAATAAACTTTAAAATCAGTGTACATATTCTCTAATCTTCATTAAATAAACCATTGATTTGCGACTCAACCCGTTCAATAATTAATCCAAAATCTTCAGGATTATTTTTAAAATCTAAGTTATCGTTATCTATGATCAATAAATTACCTTTATCATAATTTGAAATCCAATCTTCATAGCGTTGATTAAGTTTTTTAAGGTAATCTAAACTCATGTTTCCTTCATATTCTCTTCCCCGTGTCTGAATATGATGTACCAATTTAGGAATGCTGCACTTCAGATAAATTAATAAGTCAGGGGGTTGAATCTGCGATGACATGAGTTGAAATAATTGAAAATAATTATTAAAATCGCGACTTGTCATTAGATTCATCTCGTGCAAATTGGGAGCAAAAATATGTGCATCTTCATAAATAGTTCTATCTTGAATGACGGGTGAATCACCCTGCCTAATTTTTAGGACCTGTTCATAACGCGAGTTGAGAAAGTAAATCTGAAGATTGAATGACCATCTATGCATGTCTTCGTAAAAATCTGCCAAATACGGATTGGTTGTTGTATCTTCATATTGTACATTCCACCCATAGTGCCGTGCAAGCAATTCTGTTAAAGTTGTTTTACCAGCCCCAATATTTCCGGCTATGGCTATATGTTTGAGTAATCGCATAAAAATAATTAGTCACAAAAGTAAAAAAATATTAAAAATCAAGAACTTATTTGTGGTGAAATATCCTCTACTCTCTTGAATTATTTAAAATCATAAGAAAAAGTCATATAATCTAAAGTATTGTGAACTCTGTTTTGGAAATCAAAAAATGTATTGTTTTCCCAACTAGACCCTTTTCCCCATTGGTCTTTTAAAGGTGAACTTATCCAAGCGGGCTCCCAATATATGAGGCCTTTGCCACCACCATCTATAATGGCTTGAGTTAAATCTCTCAAATACTTATTTTGGCCTTCTTTAGATATCGAATATCCTTTTGGCAGCCCTTCATTAGAAAGAATATTGGGATAATCATCATTATTTTCCATTGTCCACGGAAAAGCAGTTTCTAAAATCCAAATATCTTTTTGAGAAATGTTTTTTAAATGATGAATGATGTCAGTAATATCTTTCATTTCGTGATACTGTGACCATTTGTAATAGTGAGAAATACCCAAAATATCAAAATCTAAAATTATATTTGAATTTTGAATTCCCTTCAACCACCATTCGGCGTTTTGAAATTGAGCAACATGAAGAATCACTTTAATCTGCAAATTGGAAGAATCTGAAAAATCTTTCACAGCTCTAATTCCTGAATGAATGAGCGTACAAAAGTTATCAAAATTTTGCCCCACTATTCTACCCAAAGGATGGCAAATTCCTGCATTGTTTTCATTCCCGATTTGGATATATTCAGGCAATAAATTTTCTCTCCTTAACTCTGCTAAAAGATCAAATGTATATCTATATATGGAATCCGAAAGAACGTCTAATGGTAAATTGTCCCAAGCTTTGGGTACTTCTTGTTTGTGGGGATCGGCCCAATTATCACTATAATGCAAATCTAAAAGAACAGCCATACCTTGTAATTTAGATTGTTGAATAGTTTGTTTTATATCACGTAAATCATGGTACTTTATTTGCCCATAAAGTGGAATTTGCCATGAAGGTGTGTGCCATTTACGTACTCTTACGAGATTAGTGCCTAAATCTTTAAAAATTTGATAAGGATTTTGGACAATAGCATTAGTGGTTCTGTATTCCGTTGGACTTTCTAAAATAGCATTAACATATGATAAGTCTGCGCCCATCACAAATTGAGAATCAGAATATATTTTTTTCTGAGGAACGTCTTTAGCAGAATTCAAATCTCCACATGAAGACATTACAATGAATATTATAAACCAAAGACAAAACAAATAGGTGAATTTAAGGTATTGAATCATGATAGAATAACTTTTAAAAATGGATATAGTTTAGAAATAAAAGACTCTTTTATATTAATCCTATCAATTTTTATTACCTTTGCGGCAGTACAATAATATTAAAAATGAAAACCGCCATAAAACAAATAATACCAGGAGTTGGAGTTGATAAACTTAAGTTTGGAATGACTAGAGATGAAGTAACTCAACTTATAGGAAATCCGGAAGAAATAGACAATATTCCAGATGATGAAGATGTTATGATTGAGTCATTAGAATCTTGGTTTTATGACGAAATGGAGCTCACACTAGTTTTTGATGAAGACTATGAATGGAAACTGGTGTCAATGGCAATTAGCGACGAACATTATACATTATTTGGCGAACCCATAGTAGGCCGACCTCTCAATGAAATAATTGATTTATTTAAAAAGAATAAAGTCGAAATAACTGATCGCTTCGATGTTTCTGACGAATCTTCGACTAATATGGAAGTACTAGAATCAGAAAACGAAGGATTGATGGTATGGGTTATGGATGGAGAAGCCATAGAAGTTCAAATAGTTCCCGAAGTCGATCAAGATGGTTCTACCTTAATTTGGCCTAAATAATAAATTCTAAATAGGTAAAGTAAAATTCAAAACTAAATCTTCAGATGCGAATATGAATCAGTTGTTTTTATTAATAGTTCATTATATTTAAGCTGTTATATTTCAATTATTTAAGTATTTTCAAGGTTGGGTTTTACTATTTTAAAAAGTTCACTATATATAATTTGGGCACTTTTTGACCACTGAAAATCTTTCACTCTTTTATGACCTTTCTCTATCAAAGTGTCTCTCAAAGTATTGTCCTTTAAAATTGTGTTCATAGCTTCTGCTATTTCATTAATTGAAGTTGGATCAACACATATGGCAGCATCAGAGGCGACTTCAGGCATAGATGTAATATTGGATGTAATGACAGGCGTTCCTAAATTCATAGCTTCTAATATTGGAATGCCAAATCCTTCAAACAACGAAACATACACCATGCATACTGCATTCCGAATCCAAACATTTTTAGAATCATCATCTAGCATACCTAAATAAATAATGTCTTCAGAAAAGTTGACCATTTGCTCAATTTCTTTTGTATCCCAAGCCATCCTGCCCAATAGCACAAGTTTAATGTTTGTTTTTTGACTAATCTTAAATTGTAAAAATGCTTCAATAATGTTTTTTACATTTTTGCGGGGATGTATTGCTCCTACATAAATAAAATAAGGTTCTAAAATAGGAGGAAGTTTAGTATGTTTTTGAGGCTGAATAGGAGTTACAGCATTATAAGCCACTTTAATTTTTTCAGGAGTTATAGCAAAATGTCGAATTATATCACCTTTAACATAATGAGATACGGTCACAACAGTTTGAGCTATTTCAAGGAATTTTGGCGTGTTTTTTCGGAAATACATCAATGAATCCTTCTGAACATGTTCAGGATAATGAAGATATGTCAAATCATGTAAAACTAATAAGGTAGGTACTCTAGATTTTTTACTTAAGTAACCTTCTCCAGAATAAAAAACATCAATTTTATAAATTTTGAAATACATAGGCAACATAATTTCAAACCACAAGTACCAAATATAAGAATGCCTCGCATGCCATGGTACAACGACACATTTTATATTAGAAGGGAAAATAAATTTACCATTATATTGTCTATCAAAAAACAAAATAAACTCATCATCAGGGTGTGTAAGTGCCATATGAACAGTAGTTTCATAAATATATCGCGCAATACCTTCCATTTTGGGTGATACCAAGAGTCGCGCATTGACACCTATTTTCATAAAATTATCAATTAATAGAAACAATAAATACATAAATCAGGCAAATTGTTGCTTATGTCCATTATTCCTTTTGAAAAATTAATGCTTTGGCAACCACCAATCAATATATCTAAAGATAAATTAATAACCCTGTTTTACTCAAAACTAAAAAAATAAGGCTGAAACTTGAGGTGAAAATTCATTTAAATATTAAAGCTATCAATTTCATATTTTTTTCCATTGACTATCAACGAATAAAACATAATTACCGTATTTTATCACAAATACAATTAAAAAAAAATCAAATTTATTAGGTGGATAGTTAGAAAATATACTATCTTTGTCATCAAAACCAATAAACATGTCGCAAATAAAATTTGGAACAGACGGATGGAGAGCTATTATTGCCTTGGACTATACAGTAGCCAATGTAGAACGCGTAGCAGAAGGGACCGCAAAATGGGGTCTAAAACGAGGTATGAAACAAGTTGTGATCGGTTATGATTGTCGATTTGGCGGTCAAATGTTTGCAGAAGTCACAGCTAGAGTTTTTGGTAATTATGGAATAAAGTGTTTGATGTCAAAAGGATTTGTCAGCACGCCCATGGTCTCCTTAGGTGTTGTAAAAACTCAGAGTGACCTTGGAATTGTAATTACTGCCTCGCACAATCCTCCATCTTACAATGGCTACAAACTCAAATCGAATTTTGGAGGCCCATCAAGTCCTGCAGATATTGAAGAAGTCGAAGCGTTTATCCCAACCACACCCCTATCCTCTTTTCCAAGTGTAAAGGAATTGGAAGAAAGTAATATCATTGAATATCACGATTTTGAGCAAATATATATAGATCATATATATGCCAATTTTGATATGAACTTAATAAAAAATTCAGGTATAAAAGTAGCTTTTGACGCTATGTATGGTGCTAGCCAAAATGTAATGAAACGTGTATTTCCTGAAGCTGTACATGTAAGATGTGACTACAATCCTTCATTTATGGGACAAGCACCAGAACCCATTGGCAGAAATTTAAAGGAATTTTCGCAAATGATTGCCGAAGATAAAACTATACAATTGGGAATTGCCAATGACGGCGATGGCGACAGGATTGGATTGTTTGATGAAGATGGAAAGTTTGTAGATTCCCATCATATTTTGCTTTTGTTGCTCAATTATTTGTACGAATATAAAAAGATGACAGGCAAGGTTATCATCACATTTTCTGTGACTGACAAAATGAAGAAATTGGCAGAATTGTTTGGATTAGAGTATGAAGTCACAAAAATTGGATTTAAATATATTGCGGATATAATGACAAAAGAGGATGTACTCGTAGGAGGTGAAGAATCTGGTGGTCTAGCAGTTAAAGGTCATATTCCAGAACGAGATGGTATTTGGGTAGGTCTAGTCATCATGGAGTATATGGCAAAAACAGGTAAGAGCCTCAAAGAACTTATTCAAGACATATACAACAAAGTAGGTTCATTTGATTTTGATAGAGACGATCTTCACCTTACCAATGATAAAAAAAATGAAATCATTGAGAAATGTAAATCTGGTGCTATTACAAAAATAGGCGACCTTCCCATTATAAAGTCTGAAAGTATCGATGGTTATAAATTTTATTTATCAGAGGATGTGTTCATCATGGTGAGACCAAGTGGTACAGAACCTTTATTGAGAGTTTATTGTCAAGCACCCAATGCCACCGAAGTTCGTAAAGTTCTAGATATGGCACAGGCTACATTACTAGCGTAAATTAGATAATTTAGTTTATATAAAAACTGTTTAACAAAGTCATCAAAATTAAGTAATTAGTTTTAATGACTTTGTTGTTTTATGAAAATTGTTTGCGATAAAATATATTAGAAAAAACTCAATTAATGTCTAAGTTTAAGTCAAATCCTATTTTTTTCTTCTATCCACTTGCTCAAATACCTTTTACTCATCAAAGTCTCTTGAGTAAATATTTTGCCTAAAAAGTTTTTGGTTCGATGTGATTCTAATCCGTGTAATAGTTTTTTAACAACATTATTAAAACTCTCTGTATGTAGAGATTTATAAAATTTGTTTTCAATTATTTGATAGCCTTTTTTCTGGGACTCCTTCCACACTGCCTCCACTTCATAAAGCTCTATAGATTTTTGGGCAAATTGCGTAAAATCAGATACAAAACCATTCCATAAATTATCCCAAGTCATGCCTTCTGCACCCATTGACGTAGTGACATTGGGCAATCCATAAAGCATACTTTCTAATAATTTCCCTTTCAAACCAGCACCAAATGGTATAGGCGCCAACAAAACTCGATATTTAGAAAAAATGTCTTTGACACTGTCAGCCCTACCCTTAATAATAAAACCTCCTTTGATATCTTCTAACTGATAAGCCTTTGGAGGAGGATATGCCCCATAAATATGAACTTCAGCAAGTGGTAATTGGCCTTTAATTTCTGGCCACAATTTCTTTAATTGTAATACCGTTTGCCAATTAGGCTCATGAAAAAAATTACCTATACTTACAAAATGTTGTCTTTTATCAAATGAATCATCGTAACACTTTTCATAATTATTTTCCAAAAATGGTAAATAATGAATTATTGAGCTATCCATTCCAAAATGATCCATTAACAAACCGTACTCAAATTCAGATATTATCAAGCTTAAGTCACAACGATATATAGCGGCCATTTCTCTTACAAATATATCATTGATATAGTCTTCTGTAACTATAGTTCTATTTTGAACAAAGGCTGAATGTCTGGCTTTACGCAAAAAATGAAGGTCTTCCGTATCTAAAATCCTTATCGCTTTAGGACAATTTTCTATCACACGCCAGCCAAATTGCTCCTCAATCATATAGCGATCAAATACGACTATAGAAGGATCGAGTTTTTTTATAAGTATATCAAAGCTATCAGAGTTGAGTTCTATAGGTATCTCGTCAACGTCCATGGATGAGAGATTAAATGAGTACTCACTTTTGGCGGCAGCACATAAAAAAGATACAGAAAAGTCCATCATTTGCACCAATGATATCAGTTGCAACATTCGACGCCCTGCAGCAGTTGATGTGGGTTCAGGCCATACCGCCCCTATGATAACTAACCTATTTTCCACAATAAAAAATAATTTCTAAGCTAATCTATTTATTTCTTCTGCATCACCATAGTGGTAAGACGCGAGACACAAATTAAGTCTCCTAACTCATTAAATATTTGAGTATTCCAGACATGCAATGTTTTACCAATTTTCACGGGATTAGTCAAACCATAAACATACCCACTGTCAGCATATTTGACATGATTCGCATTTATCTCTATGCCAACAATATTTTTTGATGGGTCAGATACTACCATCCAACTAGCAATACTCCCCATTGATTCCGACAAAACAGCAGAGGCTCCACCATGCAATAATCCCATAGGTTGTTTTGTTCTTTTATCCACAGGCATCTTCGACTTCAAATAATCATCACCTATTTCAGTAATTTCAATTCCCAAATGGGATACCAAAGTGTTTTGATTTATTAGATTTATTGCATTTAATTCGGGTTTTATTTTCCAAATCATATATAAGATATTACTTTTGCACATATTAACACTTGAATACCCCTAAAGGTTATATTTTGAAGGTCACAAACAATAATGCGCAGATAAAAATAAAGGCTCAATGGATAATTCTCATTGGAGGAATTGTTTTATTCTTTATCAAAACAGCTGCGTTTTTTATAACTGGTTCTGTTAGTATTTTGTCAGATGCATTAGAAAGTACAATTAACGTTATTACAGGATTTATCACTCTCAAATCTATACAATATGCCTCTAAACCTCGAGATGCCGACCATCCGTATGGTCACGGAAAAATTGAACATTTAACGGCATCGATAGAAGGCATATTAATCATTGTAGCGGGTATTATCATTATGATTGAGGCTTTTTCAAGATTAGGAAATCCACCTGTTTTACCCAAAATGGACATTGGTATCATCCTTATTGCCTTCACTGGAATTATCAATTTTATACTTGGCAAATATAGTATAAAAATTGGGAAAAGCACTAATTCCATTGCATTAATTGCGGGTGGAAAACATTTGATTTCAGATACATACACTACAATAGCATTGGTAGGAGGTTTAATAATTTATTATTTTTCAGGAATTTTATGGTTGGATAGTTTGTTAGCCATTGTCTTTGGCCTTTTCATTTTATATGCAGGATACGGTGTGATAAAACAAACCATTCAAGGATTGATGGATGAAGCAGACCAAACCAAACTTTTTGAACTCTCTGAAGTTTTGGCTCAAAACAAAAAAGATAATTGGGTCAATATTCATAAATTAACATATCTAAAATTTGGAAATATAGCCCATATTGATCTACATTTTACTTTGCCATGGTACTATAATCTTAATCAAAGTGAAGAAGAAGTGCACACTTTAAAAAAAATTATAAAAGAACGCCTTACAGAAGAAGATGTAGATATATCAGTTCAAAGTGAACCTTGTAAAGAAAACATGTGCCATCAATGTAGTTTTAAATGTAATGTTAGAAAATTTCCATTTTCCAAAAACATTGAATGGAATCTAATGTATATCACTGGTAAAAATTATTTTAATGAAAATAAATAATATTACTAAATGCACGATATAGAACCTTGGTGGGGATGGAGAGAATTCTATACTGCCGAAAACGATAAGTATTCACCTTTCTTTAGGAGAACATATGATGAATTTACTTTTAAAAACAAAATATATAACTATTATATTCATCCACAATGGGATAGTTTTGGTTCTGAGACATTGTATGCAAAAGTTCTTTATGTTTGCTACAATAAAAAATTTGCTCTCATTGAACTTATAGGAGAATGGAACGATGCTATTAACAATGATATAATGTTTCTTAAAGAAAATATCATAGATTTTTTTACAAAAAAAAATATTGATAAGTTTATTATATTTTGTGATAATGTTCTCAATTTTCACGGTGACGAGGATTGTTATTATGAAGAATGGTACGACGACATAAAAGATTACAGAGGTTGGATAGCACTGCTCAATGTTTATGATCATGTAGCAGAAGAAATGAACAAATATCGACTTCATTATTATCTTAATTTTAATCCAGAACTTAACAATCAAAATTGGCGTACTCAAAAACCAGAATTTATACTTCAAGCATTAGAAGCATATCTCAATACAAAACAAAAATTTCTTTTTTAAAAAACAAAAATGGACACACATAAATCAGGTTTCGTAAATATTATCGGAAATCCTAACGTAGGAAAATCAACGCTAATGAATGCCATGGTAGGCGAAAAAATGTCTATAATTACTAGTAAACCGCAGACCACTAGACATCGTATTTTTGGCCTCTTAAACAGTGAAGATTACCAAATTGTGTTCTCTGATAGCCCTGGAATCATAGATCAACCACAATATGGTATGCAAAAATCAATGAATAAATTTGCTTATTCTTCTTTTGAAGATGCTGATGTACTCCTTTTTATGACGGATATTTTTGAAAAATATACTGGAAATGAGCCTGTTTTTCATCATCTTAAGGAACATACAACACCTAAATTTTTGATAATAAATAAAATTGATATAGATAAAAATAATTTGGCAGATGAAGTAGCAAAATTTTGGGAAGATAAAATTGAATTTAATGAAATATTTTTTATTTCTGCACAAAATAAAATCAATACAGATCATCTTCTTGAAAATTTGGTTTCACTGCTTCCTATTTGCCCCCCATACTATCCAAAAGATATATTATCTGACAAACCTGAAAGATTTTTTGTATCCGAAATTATTAGAGAAAATATACTCAACCAATACAAACAGGAAGTGCCCTATTCTAGCGAGGTTGTTGTTACAAGATTTAAAGAAGAAGAAGCAAAAACCGGCCAACCTTTGTTGAAAATTTATGCAGATATTTATGTTGAAAGGAAATCACAAAAGCCTATCATCATTGGAAAAGGTGGTGAAGCCATAAAAAAACTTGGTATAGCCTCCCGGCTAGCCATTGAAGAGTTTTTTGGAATGCACACTTTCCTTGATTTAAATGTTAAAATAAAAGAAGGTTGGCGTGATGATGAGCGTACCCTTAAGCACTTTGGTTATGAAAACTAATCTCAGAGTTTTAATATTCTTATTTTAACCCTGAAAATAAAATCCAATAGGTAAGTACAATTCTTATAACTTGTCCATTATAAAAATTACAACACGAGTTATCAATAATAATGTATCACCTAAACAAAAAGCGCTCACCAACAAAAGTCGGTGAGCGCTTTAAATTATCTCAATT
>CAZBCV010000035.1:0-20450 GCA_964490495.1 uncultured Aureispira sp.
CATTCCAATAAATTTGGGATTCGTTGTTGGATTTACCTCCTTTGACTATTTTCATATTGTACTATGATTTTATAATGATTAATATTTTTAATTAATTTATTTTTTTGGATATTTGTTTATAAAATTTTAATATTTTTTAACTTTTTATCCTTTAACAATTCTGTGGGCTACCTGCAAGTCATCTGTGTTCGAAATTTAGCTTTGAGAAAGAATGTATCCTAGAAAATGGTACTGAAATTTTTCAACGCGTTGGCCTATTTGTTCATCATCTGTTTATCCCAAATTGTGCATTAGACTTTGTAATGAGAGAAAATGACACAAAATAGTTGTGAAGCACGGAATTTTTGACCCGCAGGACTTGTGAAGCCGCAGCGTTATGTAGCCTTAGGGTTTGTTAATAAATAAGGTGTACAGAATTGACGACGTTATTTTATTCTTTAACAAGGCAAAATTTTCAAGCATAGCATTAGCTACGGTTTAAAATTTTAACGATGGAAAAGGATAATAGAACAAGTCAAAATGTATAAAATATTTTTTAACAAGCCCTTAGTACTGCCTCGGCTTTTTGTTCATAAATGATCATTTCCACCCTGCTTTCAGGGTTGGGTTTCAGACTTGCCTGCTCGTCAATGTGAGCGTAGGTTATTTAATCTGTCCAATGGACTTACCACGTTTGCCACACTTTGAGTGGTCACGTGTGTATATATCATGGTCGTCTTGACATCACTGTGTCCCAACAATTGTTGGATAAAAGGCAACTGTACGCCTTCGACTAGCAAATGGTTGGCAAAACTTCGCTAACACTTATCATTATTTTAAAAAAGGCAAAACAAACTACAAACTTATCACAATCCCTAGTGTGGGTAGTAAAGTACCTGTGGCGTCCTGAATTGTTTTTAATTTGTATCTTTGTTGATCTTCAGGTGCATCTGGATTGATAATGATGGGTCCACCGATAGGTAAAAAGTTATCGTCTAAAGGTCTGTCCAAAATCAAATTTTCTTGACTCACTGCTGCCATCAATGCATTTTGAATATCTAAAAAAAGATTTAAATCCCATTTTTTGAAAAACCATTTTTTGTCTATTCTAAAGTCAAAGGTATTGAAGTTGCCTTGTCTCAAAGTATTTATTCTCGAAAAATCACGAATCCCTCTAAAGTTTCTATCCCAATTGAGTACCAAGCTCGAAGCATCGCTAAATGGTGTACCTGGCAAACCTGTCTGAAAACGATATCTAATTCCAATTTCCCAGTCTTTACCGAATTTTTTACCCAAAGTACCATTGAGAATATGGCGACTATCCCAGCTCGAAGGCGTAAAATCACCTGCCAAATTTGTGAATTCTGACCAGCCCAAAGTATAGGCTACTATTCCATAAAATCCTTTGTACAATCTCTGTTGGTACAATACTTCCATACCATAAGTTCTTCCTTCTGAAGTAGGAAGCACGGGTTCGTTTCCAATGATACCGAAGTCACCACCTACATTGGCTAAAGAAATTCCATCCCTCACCAAAAGGGGGTAATCACCATATGTTTTATAATAGCCCTCCACAGTAAAACGTGCGGTAGAAGAAGCATTGTATTCAAAACCTGTCACAAAATGGTTGGAAGAAATGTATTTGATACCATTTTCTTTATTGACTAAGGATTCATTACTGGTATAGCCCAAAACTGTAAATGGAGGTAACTGAAAGTATCTTCCTATATTTGCATTGATAGACCACTTTTCGGATAATTGGTAAGATGCTGCTATACGTGGCGAAAATTGATCCAAGGGGTTGGCCATTTCTTCTGAATAGCTATTACCGTCTAATCTCAAACCCGCTGTAACATTGAGTTTTTCATTCATGAATTTGCGACTTACATTTCCAAACACGCCGTATTTGTGTAATGAGATGGCATTATTGAAGTTGATATCTTGAGGACCAGCTGATGTAAATATTTTATTAAATGTATTAGAATTAAATTTTACAAATTCATAACCACCCCCATACATATATTCCCATGGACCAGAGGTTTGATATCTTTCAATTCTAAGTTTGTTCTCAATTTCTTGAGATTTATAGTTGAGAATAAGATTTTCAGCTAATGACTCATCATTATTAAAGTATTTTACGGCTTCATTATTGAGCATATTTCTACTAAGAACAAAATTGGTATATCCATTATCTCTAAAATTTTTATACACTATTCCATTGGTGTAATTCCATTGAGTATTAACGGGCAAATTAGCTAAAATGAACTGTTTAGCCTCAGTATCATTGGATTCTTTATTGAGTGAAAAATCATCTATCGCTCCCAAACCTATGAAAGTGATTTCATTTCTATTATTTATTTTATGTTTGATTTTGGCATTAAAATCAGTGTAAGTTGGAAGAAAAGGTAGCCCAATAGCTTTAAATAAAAACTGTAAATAAGATCTTCTAGCAGATACTAAAAACGTGGTTTTATCCCCGATAGGACCGTCCAATGTTATTCCCAAATCCGTAGCTCCAGCTGTGAGGTTCGCTCCAATGCGGTCATCTCTACCATCTTTAAACTTAAAATTGAACACCGAACTCAAAGAGTTTCCTCTACTCACTGGAAAGGCGCCACTATAAAAATCAACTTCGCGAATAAAGTCAACGTTGATGATACCCGCTGGACCACCAGATGAACCCTGTGTGGCAAAGTGATTAATGACTGGCACTTCAATATCATCTACAAAAAATCGATTTTCATTCGGCGCACCACCTCTGATGATAAGGTCATTTCTGAAGGATGCTGTAGATGTCACTCCAGGTAATGACTGTATAACTCGAGAAATATCTCGATTACCTCCTGGATTTCGGCGAATTTCAGAAACACCGATAGTCCGCAAAGATACTGGACTTTCAGACACCTTACGAAATGCAGAAGCTTTAATTTCCACAGCTTCCAATTGATTGATACTTTCTTTAAGATTGAAATCTAATATAGTGGGCCTAACACCTTGTATTTCTATTTCAAACTCACTTATGGTTTCATAGCCAATATAACTCACTTCTATAGTATAAACACCCGGTTTAATGCCCTCAATGATATAATTTCCATCAAAATCAGAGGTCGTTCCTTTTTCCATACCTACTATTTGGACTGTTGCACCTATGATTAAGTCGTTATTTTTTTGATCTTTTACGGTTCCTTTGATTGTACCTGTTTGGGACCAACTTGTAGTTGATAAAAGAAGAAAAAATAGAGTTAGTATTCTCATTTTTAATATTTTTATAATTTGTACAAGAGCCAAAGACACATATATTTTAAAAAAGTTTAGATATTGGGTCTGTCTTTTAAAATTTCTTTAGTACTTTTGCTGAAAGAAACATTTCATATGAAATGAGCAAAAGCAATAAGTCTATTAATCAAAATTAATATTTCAAAAGAATTTTATATCGATGACGCCTAAAATGATTTTCTATCAGCAAACTATAATTCGATAATGCTAAAAATAAGGATATATTATCAATTCCTGCTACCAGATCGACGTCAGGCAAGGCATGGCATCTAAATTCAAGTTGTTTATGAGCACTGAAACAAAAAATATATAGATGAAAGTAACCTTAGAAATAATAAATCATTTAAAACAAGATATTATTTTGAGTCCTATAGTAGATGAAATATCTATTGTAATTCATGATAACCAAAAGACAGTATTTGAAATCCTGACTAAATCTATAGTTTCTCAACAATTATCTACATCAGCAGCCGCTACTATCTATGGTCGATTTTTAGGATTATTAGGTGAAGACAATGTACTGCCAGAAATGGTTTTAGCTCAAAGCATAGAATCTCTTCGCAGCGTAGGTCTGTCATTTGCCAAAGCTCAATATGTTCGAAATGTTGCCGAATATTTTAAAGAAACAAATAGATCAGAAGAACTATGGTATTCTATGTCAGATGCTGAAATTATCCAATCCTTAACTACTATCAAAGGCGTAGGAAAATGGACCGTGGAAATGCTACTTATTTTTGGAATGCAAAGAGAAGATGTATTGCCATTAGACGATTTGATAATTAAAAATACAATGCTTTCGCTTTATGGCATAAATCCCAAAGACAAAAATGCAGTTCAATATTTGAATGAGGTAGCCGATAATTGGAGACCTTACAGAAGTTATGCATGCAGATACCTTTGGGCTGGAAAGAATTTGATAATAACTAAAAAACCTAAAAAATGAGAGAGGGAATATTCTTTTTACTATTTTTGATACCCTACAATATATTTAGTCAAGGTTTACTTGTTTTAAATAAAAATACTAAAGAACCTCTTCCTTTTTGTATAGTAAAGTGTGATGAAAAATATTTCGAATCAGATGAAGAAGGTAAAATAAATTTTGGTACCATAAATTATTGTAACCAATTGTCGATCTCCAGTTTGGGCTATAATACATTAAAAATGGAACTTTATGATTTATCCAAATTAAAAATAGTAGAACTTGTACCTTATTCTTATACCCTAAATGAAGTAAAAGTTTCTAGTGAGAAAATAAATTTAAATAAAGAGCTACAATATCTTATCGCAAGGTATAGAAAGCTTGAACATAAAAAAGAAAAGCTGAGATCAAAAGAAATTAGGTTTCAGACAAAATTGAATCGCGAAATTATAGAAAATGGATATATAATAAGTAGCAAAACTGATGACAATTACACAATAAGAGATTATGTAAAGTATGAATTTTCAACAGAAAAACCATATTTTTCTTTAGATATTGATGTGATAGTAACAGAGATATTTCGAAATTCCCATAAAAGAAAACCATATCATTTATTACAATTACATAAAACAGACCTAAAGTCCATAAAAACCCATTTGCTCGATTCTGAAAAAATAAGTAGTTCAGAAATACGAACATTAAAATACATACTCCAAAACGGCAATGAGGGGATTATAAAATATAATGTTCCAAATTACGAAATTATAGAACATTCATTTACAGTTGAGAAAAATAATTTTACTGCTTATAAAAGTATCAATAAAAAACAACCCGTAACACTCAATAAACAAAGTTTTCATGCATTTTATACCAATGGGGAGCCATATAAGTTAAGATATTTATCAGAAGGAGAATTAATGAATCACCAAGAAACGGTAAAAACTATCTTGGAAATCAAAACTATAAATAAAAATTTTACAACCATTCATTATCCTATCATTTTGTCCAAAAGTAGCATTCTTGAAGATGCTTATCTATTAAACTACGTTAATACAAAGAATCAAATTTTGAATCAAATTTTATTTGACTCCTTAGAATACGATAATTTAAATTTTGAAATAAATCACCAATCAGCACTAAATATTGTTGATACTTTAAAATATTTAAGTAATAAATTAAGTGTTTGGGAAAAAGATTATTTGATAGATTCATCATTCTACATGCATTTTATGGATTATTACAACCCATATGAAAATGACTTCTTCGTACACAAGGCCAAAGAAAAATATGATATAAGATGGATATTTCAAAAAAATAAAAATGATATTTTATGGCGAAATTCGCCGAGTATATGGGTCAAAAATGGAGCTTATTTTATAAAAAAAAATCAAGATATTTCAAAATTATTGTGTTTAGTAATTTTTGACATTTTCCAAATGTATAATATTCTTTGTTGTCAACATTTAAATTCAAACGGCTACACAAATAAAGAAGCCTACCAAGTAATAAAAGAATTTTATGCAAAGGCACTTGATAAGTCTAACGTTTTTATCAAAGCCTTAAGTCATTCCGATTTCCATACCATCCAAACTGTTTTAAATCATATTAGTAATGTACTAGAAAAAGAATATTATCTTGATAATTTCAAATTGACAGAGTCAATAAATGGAAGTGTTGATAATTTCTCCAAAGCCGATTTACTTTTCGTTTTAGGTGAAAATGAAAAAGCTATACAAGAGTACTTACAAATGCTGACTGCAAATGAATTAAAAGATGAAATAAAATCAAATATTTATTATAATTTGAGTCAATTGTACTGTAAAATAAATGACATAAAGAATTCAAAATTTTACTTCAACAGGTTTATTGAATTCAATAATGATATTGAAGAATTTAATAACTCATTCTATCCGTGTGAATAAATTAATTTTAAACTGCCAAAAAATTAATTTTTTATCAATAAACGCAAACCATTATTAATCAATTATTTACAAAAATCTATCCGTTTAATTAACGTTTAGATACGTTTGTAAACGTACATAAACGTTTAAAAAACGGTTTAGCATTTCCAATCCTCTCACCTTTGCACCGTCAATCGATCACAACGATCAAAAATTTTGTTTAACCCGTTCGCTTCATACAAATAAAATATAAGCCTGTATATGCGAACACAAATTTTTTAAATCATGTTAAAAAGTAACAATTCAGTACAATTAGTCGGGCACTTAGGAAAAGACGTTATCCTTACATCATTTGATAATGGTAACAAGAAGGCCACCGCCATCATGGCCACAAATGATTATTACACTGGTAAAACAGGTGAAAAAGTAAAAAACACAGCATGGCACAAAATCATAGCGTGGGGAACCACAGCTGAATCATTAGCCAACAACACTAAAAAAGGTGCTGAAATAGCTATTCATGGCAAATTGAATTACCGTACATATGTCAATGCAGAGGGCAACACTCAGTACGTGACAGAAATAGTAGTCAACGAATTTTATAAATTAGCCAAAGTCAACAATAATACTGTAGAGGCAGTACCATTTTAAATCTTAATTAATCCATTTTATTTTAACCATTAAAAATTTATCATTATGTCAAATATCAAAAATTCAGTTCAACTTATCGGCAATATAGGTAAAGATATAGCCATCACAACATATGATTCTGGAAGCAAAAAATTAAGCTTTCCTATAGCTATTAATGATTTTTACACTAATAACAAAGGTGAAAAAGTCAAACAAACAGAATGGCACAATGTAGTCGCATGGGGCAAAACAGCAGAAATCATGTCAGAAACACTCCAAAAAGGCCAAGAAGTAGCTGTACAAGGCCGTTTGTCTAATAGAACTTACACCGATAAGGAGGGACAAACTAAATATGTAACAGAAGTGATTGTCCATGAGTTTTATAGAGTGACTCGCGGAGAATAATCAAAAACAAAAGGCCGTGAGTTCAACAATGAATTTCACGGCCTTTTTATTATTTCTTAAAGTCTGAAAAAAGATTACTTTTTCAACAAATCTCTAATTTCAGCTAATAGATCTTCTTGACTT
Organism: uncultured Aureispira sp.; assembly: GCA_964490495.1. Taxonomy (GTDB): domain Bacteria; phylum Bacteroidota; class Bacteroidia; order Chitinophagales; family Saprospiraceae; genus OLB9. The sequence goes on from CAZBCV010000035.1 coordinate 7,234, forward strand.
GGGCCTGCTGGTGCAGGAGGATTGACTCTGTCATAAGCCGATTTTACATAAAATAAGACAATACCAACTATTAAAAAATTAATTAAAGTATTGATAAATTTACCATAACCAATTGTAACAGCTGGTGTGTCTCCTTCTGCTGCTTTCAAAGTCCACTGAAGATCAGCAAAATCTACACCTCCAATAAGAATACCCAAAGGTGGCATGACAATATCGTTTGTGAAAGAGGTCACAATGGCGCCAAAGGCACCCGCTACTAAAACAGCAACAGCCAATTCTAAAATGTTGCCTTGCAATAAAAAATCTTTAAGTTTACCTAACATAATGTTTTGATTTATATGATTAAAAAAAATATTATATAAAGTTAAGACTTATTTTTCAAATAAAGTAACATTAATAGCAAAAAAATTAACTTTTATAGTTCCTTCCTAAGCCTTGCTACTGGAATGTTGAGTTGCTCTCTATATTTTGCAATAGTCCTACGTGCAATATTATAACCATTATTGGAGAGAATATCCATCAATTTTTCGTCTGAAAGAGGTTTAGATTTATCTTCTCTACCTATTTCATCTTGTAATATCTTCTTTATTTCTAAAGTAGAAACCTCACTACCATCTTGGGCAGTTAGTGATTCCGAAAAGAAATCTTTCAACCTTTTAGTACCAAATTCGGTCTGAACAAATTTGCTACTGGCCACCCTACTTATAGTGGATATATCCAAACCCGTGACCTCCGATATATCTTTTAATATCATGGGTTTTATTTTTCTTTCATCTCCGTACAAAAAATACTCATATTGAAACTGCATGATAGAATACATTGTTCTATATAGAGTGTCTTGCCTTTGCTTAATAGCATCAATAAACCATTTGGCTGAGTCAATTTTTTGTTTTATAAAAAGTACAGCTTCTTTTTCACTTCTTGTGGCTCTTCGCCCACTGACAGTATCTCTGTATCCTTTGAGCATCTCCGTGTATTGATCATTAATCCTTAAATCTGGAGCATTTTTACTATTCAATGTCAATTCTAATTCACCATCTCTATTCGTTATTATAAAATCAGGAATGATGTATTGGTGTGACATAGAATTTCCTACTATTAATCCAGCAGGTTTAGGATTGAGTTTCAGTATTTCATCTATGGCGTCTTTCAACTCACTTTCTGATAGGTTTAAAACTTTTCTTAGTTTGTCATAATGCTTTTTAGTAAATTCCTCAAAATAATCTTTGAGTATTTTGAGGGCCAATATTTTTTCATCTTGCCCATTCTCGTCAGACTTAATGAGTTTATCTTTCAATTGGAGAATCAAACATTCCTGTAAATCTCTTGCGCAAATACCCGGCGGATCAAATTTTTGAATTTGCTCAATCATACCGTTGACTTCTTTGATATTTGTATCAATATTATAAGCAAACAACAAGTCATCCACAATTGAATTAGGTTCTCTCCTCAAATATCCATCTTCATCTATAGATCCTATTACCTGATTAGCTATTATTTTTTCCTTATCATCCAAATTTAGAAGGCCAACTTGTCTTTCTAAGCTTTCATGAAATGAACTTTCTACTGGAATAGGCATTTTCCTCTCGTCTTCGTTGATGTAGTCATCGGCTTTTAGTCTATAGGAGGAAGGGTCATCATCCAAATACTCATTAAGATAGTCCCCAAATTCTAGCTTATCATCAATACTTTCTCTTGATGCATCATCATTGTCTTCGCTTTTATAATCTGCATCTTCCAGATCAAATACATCATTATAATCATCTCCTTCTTCTAGCGCAGGATTGATTTCTAACTCCTCCTCTATTCTTTGTTCAAGTCCAGCTGTAGGTATTTGCAAAAGTTTCATAAGTTGAATCTGCTGAGGAGACAACTTTTGTAACATTTTTTGACTTAAACTCTGTTTTAACATCTTTTTTTATATTATCGCTGTTATATAATTAAAAACTAATAATTTTGCGCTAAAGTTTAACCTTTTGGCTCGTATTTTTAAAGTTTCAAAGGGCAAAATTATAAAGAATTTTTATATATTACATCATTTTATAATATTTAATTTCTTTTTTGATATAAATTTATAAATAACATAAATAATTAATATGACTCTATTGATCAATTCACGACTTAACAATTTGAGAAAATTAATGAATAATTTAGGCGTGGATGCGGTGATTGTTCCTTCGACAGATCCCCATCAAAGCGAGTATGTTGCAGATCATTGGCAAGAGAGAGCGTGGATAAGCGGATTCACTGGTTCAGCAGGGTTGGCTGTCATCACCTCATCTCATGCAGGAGTTTGGACCGACTCAAGATATTATTTACAAGCAGAGATGGAAACTAAAGACTCCGAGTTTGTGCTTCACAAAATGCCCGATCAGTTTGCATCATATTATTTAGATTTTTTGGTTGAAAATATTTCCGCAGGCCAAAAAGTAGCCATTAATAGTTGGATGTTTTCAAAAAATGAAGTATCAAAAATCAAATCACGATTGAAAAATGCAGGGATTGAACTCGATTACAATTTAGATTTAATCACGCCAATCTGGACCGATCGTCCCTCTTTGCTCAATTCCAAGGCAGAAATACACAACACTCAATATACAGGTGCTGATGTGAATGCAAAAGTTAAAATGGTGAGAAGTCAAATGCAAAAACTCAATATCCATCATCATTTCATTAGTGCACTTGATGACTTGGCTTGGGTATTAAATTTAAGAGGCCAAGATGTAGAATACAATCCCGTTAATATCGCTTATTTGGTCATTTCCAAAAATGAAACTCACTTATTTATAGACAGCACAAAACTAGATGAAACGACTCAATTAGTTTTCCAAGATGCCTCTATCATCGTACATCCCTATGAAAAAATATTAGACTTCTTAAAAGTTTTTTCTCCGGAAGAGCGTATGTTGATAGATCCCAATATATGTAGTCAAAAAGCTTTTGATGCCATAGCCTGCCAAAAAGTTGAAGGAGTTTCTATCCCAAAATCTTTGAAGGCTATCAAAAACAACGCTGAAATTGCGCATACAAGAAATGCAATGATAAAAGATGCCGCAGCATTGGCCCATACTTTTTATGAATTAGAACAAATATTACACAATGGCCACGCCCTGACTGAGGTAGATTTATCACAAAAACTAGCGCATAATAGAAGCCAACAATTACTCTATAAAGGCGAAAGCTTTGGTGCCATAGTAGGTTACAAAAGCAATGGAGCCATAATACATTACCATCCAGAAAAAGAAAATTGTAAAACCATTGAAAAAAATGGTATTTTATTAGTGGATAGTGGTGGGCAATATTTAGACGGCACTACTGACATTACGCGTACTTTCAGTTTAGGAGAGCCATCTCAAGAAGAAGTAAAAGCCTACACTTTGGTACTAAAAGGTATGATCGCATTATCGAAAGTTGTATTCCCTAAAGGAACTATGGGTGTTCAACTTGATGTTTTAGCCCGACAATATTTATGGTCGCATGGTTTGAATTATGGTCACGGAACTGGTCACGGTGTAGGTTTCTTTCTTAACGTACATGAGCCACCACAAGGTTTCACAGCTGGGCTTTCGGAAAGAGGTAAAACTATCTTAGAGCCTGGTATGATTACCTCCAACGAACCTGGATACTATAAAGAAGGTAGTTTTGGCATGCGCATAGAAAATCTTATAGTCTGTGAAAATTCAAAATATGATGGTTATTTGTCTTTCGAAACATTGACCCTTTATCCTTTTGAACACAGCCTAATTGATATAAAGCTGCTCACCCAAGACGAAATATTATGGATCAATGACTACCACAAAAAGGTATTTCATCTCACCGAAAGCTTACTTTCAACCGAAATAAAATCATGGTTTAAAAATAAGTGTAGAGAAATTACTACACTCCATTAATTTAAACGCCTTGCATAAAATTTATCAGCACATTGAAAAATTAAATTAGGTGGGTTTTTACAAAACTATTTTTATGGGTGGCTTAAATATAAAATGGATTATTTTCGTTTTGGTAGTTTTGGCGAGCTCAGAAACTTCAATTTCTCAAGACAATTATACTTTAAGTACTACCCACAAATTTGAACGTTTTTTTATTCCTAGTGATACTTTTAACCAACAACGTTTCAAGTTAGGAATAGCATTTACGGGTGTGGCCTACACAGGTTTCTCCATTGGATTGTATAATTCTTGGTACAAAAACTTTGACTTAGAACCCTTCCATCTATATAATGACTGGGGCGAATGGCGTCACATGGACAAGATGGGCCACATTTATTCTGGCTATTTTCAAAGCCTATTATGTCATGACGGTGCAAGATGGGCAGGCCTAAGTAAAAATAAATCTATTTGGATAGGCATGGCCTTTAGTACCCTATTTCAAACAACCATAGAAGTGATGGACGGGTTTTCTCCTAAGTGGGGATTTTCTCTACCCGATATTGGTGCCAATGTTTTGGGTACATCTTTTTTTGCCGCTCAACAACACTTTTGGGACGAACAAAGAATAAGCATTAAAATATCTTCAATACCGAAGAGTTATCCTCATCAGGCTATCCATTCAGTAGAGGGTCTATCTTCAACCACATTGAATAGTAGAGTTGACCAACTTTATGGTACCAACTTTTTTGAAAGGTATCTTAAAGATTATAATGCTCAAACTTATTGGGCCTCTGTAAGATTACACTCTTTCCTTCCTGAGGGCAACCGATGGCCGAAATGGCTAAATTTGGCTATAGGATATGGTGCAGAAAATATGTATGGAGGTTATCAAAATTCATGGACCCAAAATTCCCATTCATTCATTTTAGACCCAAAAGAATACCCAAGATATAGTCAAGTTTTCTTAGGATTTGACGTGGATTTGCCTCAATTAAACCCCAGAAGTCCTTTTCTAAAGACCATGTGTTCGGTATTTAATATTTTTAAAGTTCCTAGTCCCGCCTTAGAAATAAATACCCAAGGCCAAATCAAATTCCATTTTTTGAGATAAAATCAAAAAAATTCTATGCATTGATTTTATTACCTAAATATCTAAAACCTCGCTTAATTATTCAATATTTATCCATTTTCTATGAAAAAGCAATTAACCTGAATGTAGGTCAGAAGTGTTTATTTTTGCTAAAATAATAATTAAATTACAAATATTTGGTCAAACGAATAAAAGCAACTATTTTTACACAATTTTTTAAATAAAAATTGTTTAGAATGAAAAATTTAATTTTTTTATTGCTTTTGGTTTGTTGCAGCAGTGGGGCAGCCCAAATCATTAATTTCCCTGATGCAAATTTTAAGAATGCATTAATAAATACTAATTGCGTGGACACCAATGGCGATAATATTCACGATGCGAATGCAGATACGAATAAGGATGGTGAAATAGATATAGACGAAGCACTTAATGTGAAGTCTTTGAATGTCGCAAATAGGCGAATTTCTAATTTAGATGGGATTCAATATTTTAAAAATGTGGAAATTTTATCATGCAATAATAACCAACTGAAAGATTTGGACGTGAAAGATTTGACTAAGGTGATTCGTCTTGATTGTAACAGTAATCAAATAAATAATTTGGATGTAAAAGCCTTGACAAACATGATTCGCTTTGATTGTTATAGCAATCAACTTAGTAGTTTAGATCTGCAAGGATTAACAAATTTAAACGGATTATACTGTCAAAACAACCAATTGACTTCTTTAGACGTGCAGGGCCTAAGAAACTTAGAGTTTTTGTGGTGTTTTGAAAACAAACTTACTACAATTTTGATAAAAGGGACGCCACTAAGGATAGTACCCTTTAACTTTAGATTAAACCGTGATTTAAAATATATTTGTTGCGATGAAGAGGTGATTGAACCTTTAAAGGATAAAGCTATATCTTTCGGCATCCAATGTGAAGTCAATTCTTACTGTACTTTTACACCCGGTGAAGAGTATTTTGTTTTAAATGGTTTTAGTTATTTTGATTTGGAATTAAATGGGTGTGAAAACCCAAATACTACATTTCCCTATATAAAATATCAAATTTTTAAAGAAAATTCTACAGAAAGCTATATTGCAGCATCCGATGGCTTCTATTCGATACCACTCACCAAAGGAAACTATTCCATTACACCCGTAGTAGAAAATTATGACAATTTTGAAGCTATACCCTCAAACTTCACTGTTATCTTTCCTTCCACATCAGATACTATAACTCAAAATATATGCATCCAACCTAAAGAAGTATTAAAAAAAATAGATGTCAAAATCATACCTCTTAACGCTAATGTAATGCCCGGGCTTGAGGCTTCGTATAAAATCATTTGGAGGAATATAGGCCATGAAACCGAAAATGGAAAGCTCGTTTTTACTTATGATGAGACTTTTATAGACTTCCTTTCGGGATCAGAAAGGCCTGACTTAACTAACAATGGCCAATTAGAATGGAACTTTTCCAACTTATTACCATTTGAAAAAAGAGAAATCATTTTCACCGTAAAGGTCAATTCATCTAATGGTACAACAACCCTAAATAATGGTGACAAATTATACTTTACAGCTTCAATTTTAGATAATAAATTCTCATTGGAAAGCACTGTGGGTGAATCTTTAACCTCAAACAACAAAGTGTGTCTTCAGGGTACAAGCATACATCCAGATAAAATAGGTCAATTTGTAGATTTTGTTATCCGTTTTGCAAATATCAGTTCAAGTGAAGCCAAAAATGTAGTGATTAAAGACATTATTGATACAACAACTTTTGATATTTCGACGCTCGAAGTTTGGGATGCCAGCCATAGGATGTTTACAAAAATAAAAGATAATAAGGTTGAGTTCTTTTTTGAAAATATTGTATTGCCTTTCGAAGAAAATAAAAATAGTGGATATGTGGCTTTCAAAATCAAAACTCTACCTACAATGATGGTTGGAGATTCCCTTAAAAATTCAGCAGACGTCTATTTTGACTTTAATTTTCCTATTCGAACCAATGAGTCACAAACAATCATAGCCATACCTTCAAATACAGATGAATGGGTTTCGAAGGTAAAAATTTTCCCCAATCCCACACAAAGTATTTTGAACTTTAATGCAAATGAAAATTGGAATTTTGTTGAAATCTATGACCTCTCTGGAAGAATAATCAAAGCCAGTTCTATTAATAATTCATCATTAGACGTAGGCCATATTCAGTGTGGTACTTATATATTGAGGCTAAAAAATGGAACCAAAGTGGGGTATTCCAAATTCATCAAACTTTAAAACTTATCGAATTTAAGTGCGTTAAGTTGAAAGGTATCATTTCTTTAATCTTTTGGATCAAATCCGAAAATATTTGAATACAATACCTCTTTACACAATATAATCTTGATGTAATATTTGTCCTCTTCTTAATGGGTAATCCGTGTATTAAATGTACCCTATCTGTTACTACTTTCAATCCGTCTTTACCAATTTGATATGATATGTTCGATTGTCTATTGTTGTAAATTTTACAAAATATATACCTGAAGGCTGATTGAATAAGTCAATATTAAAATGTTCATTAGAAGGATTAATGTTTTGTTCTTTTACACAATGGCCTTGACTATTGAATACTCTGATATCTTTATAATCTTCTTTAGGCAAATCAATGTAAAACAGCCCTGTAGAAGGTATCGGAAAAGCATTAGGATGTTTTTCTAAACTTAAAATTTCTGTGTTGACTATTTGAGGCTTGCAGCCCACTAAGCTAAACTCTGCTGCTGAAGCCCATGGACCGCCATTTACTTCTGAAAGCGCCTTAAATTTCATGTATTTTGCCCTAACACTTGTCTCTAAACTAACTTTTTGTGGCGCTGACGTATTGATAAAACTTCCAATTTTTATTGGATCAGCCCATTCATTTTGCTCCTCAGAAAAATACAATTCATAGTCTTTGATTCTCCCATTGACACCTACTTGTCTTGTTAAGTATTCAAAAGAAAATATTTCATAAACGCTACCTAAATCTATGATTATTTCATGAGGATAAGGATCGTTTCCAGTGCTCCATCTAGTGTGCCAAATCGTATTGGGATCGTCATCAAAACACATAGTGGCCAGTCCAGGATAATTCACCTCCTGACTAGTGGCTTCGACCAATTTCCACTGATTTTTTGGTAAATAATCGGGATTTGAGCAATCTTCAATAGAAGGGCAACTCAACGTTTCTACCATTTTATCTATCTTCTTTGAATAAGTTTTTCCATTTTTAGTTAATACTAATTCCACATCATAAGTACCAACATTTCCCAATACGACTTTTGGGTTTCTAGTATTTAAGTTGTCTGACCAAACTGGTTCAGGTATAATATTCCACTTCCAACTTACATCTTTATGATCTACTATTGAAAAATCATTGAATAAGACAGTATCTAAAATACAAGGATAGGTCTTTTTTTCAACCCATGGACGCACAATCGGCTCATATTCTGATGACAAAAGAGGGTGTTCCCACACACCTGCATTGCCAGAGACTCTGATTTTTGAATCTCTATAAAATATTTTAGGAATATTGACCACCATGCCAGCAGGATATTCGCTATCCATCCTTTCCCACTGGTCCATTTTAGCCGTTCTGTAATATACTTTTGACGATAAATTATTTTTGGCTATGGTGAATAAATACACAATATCTTCGCCATTTTCTCCTTTTTGCACAAGGATAGATTTTAAGTAATCATCTATATTGCTTGTCCAATCTACTACGGAATTGCCTCCATCGTTAGACACCAAAACACGGCCTTTGTCTGCTGACCATGTGCCATTTTGTTGGCAAATATAAAGGGTATTGGCATCAGTAGGAGAAATATCAAAATGCAATTTTCCAGCCCAAAATGACCCCCCTAAATTTGCAGCAGTCACATTAGGCTTATGAACAAAAGTGAGTCCGCCATCTTCTGATTTGAAAAGTCCCCTATTGACTACATCCACATAAATCACATTGCCATCAGAAGGGCTATTGAGCAAATATCTCACCCTGTCTGAAAACTGATATAAAAGTTCCCAATTAACGCCACTGTCTTCAGAACGCCATAGACCATCTCCTTCACCTAGATATAAAGTACCAAAATATTCTGGATGCTGAACCACATTGGATCTTCTGCCACCGTATTCATCCATATTGGGATGTTTGCTAAAAATAAATCGTCCCTCTGGTCTTCCTTCTGCTGTCGTGGGCAAAATCCACCCATTTCCTAAATCATCAAAAGCTACATGTCTTGATTTACCTTTTACTACCCAGCCTGTGGGTGATTCAGCCCCTCCCATGCGCAATGCTTTTTCTCCATAAAAATCAGCTATACTGGTATTGCCATTGTGGTATCTGCCCCCCACAGTGATGTCTTCATTCCATCCTTGGTCAAAACCCCAAAAATTTGAACCCATCAAGCCTTTAACACTGGCTCTATAATTGTTTTGAGAGACAAAATTATCTGTTGAATAATTCATTCCCCCATCAGTAGCCACCCAAATATCTCCATTTTCAAGTATTTTTATATCTTGAATGTCGGGGTGAATTTCAAAATTGCCTTCGTAGCCTCCCACAGCTGTAAAATTCTTGCCGCCATTGATAGATTTATAAAGCGTAGTGGTGCCCACATATACAATATCAGGATTGACGGGTGATATATCTAAGACCAAATCAAAATAGCCTTGTCCATTATTCATGCGCAATTGAGAAGTCCTTCCTGTTGCCACATTTTCCCATGAAAGCTGATTGTTTGTCCAGTCACCTTTCAATAGATAAGGTGTATTATTTTGGCTTAATAATACAGCCATAATGGTGTTTGGGTCGGCATCTGTTGTGGCCAACATCGCACCATCAGACTGAACAATGTTATTCGGAAATGACGAAACTAAACTAAAATTCTCACCACCGTCTAATGAAATAACACAGCGAAATTGGCTTCCATTCGTCGAAATACCATAAACCATGTCTGAATTTTCAGGATGAAATCTTACATCCCAAGTTCTAGTGTTGTAAGAACGTCGCCAGCTAATACCTCCATCTATTGACAAGTAGATACCTCTAGATGAAGCAGCTATGATTCTGTCAGGATTATTTTTATCAATCCTTAATCTGTCAGCATAGAACCTTTCTTGAGACAACAAAGGATTCCATGTTGCACCACCATCAATTGTTTTATGCATTTGATTTCCACCTGCTACAAAGACTACATTATCATTTTCAGGATGGATGGCCACTGCTGTGATTCCCCCACCAAAATAATAGTCTTTGCCTATTAATTCCCAAGATTGGCCATTGTCGAAAGACTTATTCATAAAACCAGTTTCTGACCCTGCATAAATAACATTAGTATTTGTTGGGGACACATCGAACGAATATACATTCACTTGCCAAGGACAAGCCTTAGGAGGCGTAGAACTTCCTTGTTCGTTCAACCAAAATGTCTCTTTTGGGCCTACAAATGTCCATTTATCAGTCATTTTTTGTGATACATTTTTTGAGGAGTATTGGATGGACAGCAATTCATTATTTAGGTCTCCAATAGCTGGCAAATGAATATTTCCTTCGTCATCAACGTAGGACAAAACACATCTTTGCCAAATTTTGAAATACCGCTCAATGGGGCTTTTGACTGAGGCAACTTTACTTTTGGCTGCAATGAGTTTTTGATAATTTATGGGATATTCATACAGCATTTTAGCCCAATCAGCCATACTCTCTTCATACTGAGGTTTAATATTGGGGGGTATGCAAGGCAAATCATCATAAGGTGTCCACGATTTTTGAGCACTTAATGATAAAACAAAAAGATAACAACCTAAAAAAATGATAGAAATACGCATAAATCAAAGTTTAAGGGACAAATTTAATAAATATTTTATGATTAAGGTTTATTCTTACAAAAATTGCTTAATTTTGTGTTTTATTTAAATATGCTGATCTGTGCAATACTATTTTTAGCTAAAAATAATAAAATAGAATATGAATAAGTTTTTTACAATTTTTTCACTGTGTTTCTTTTTGAGCCATCTATTGTACAGCCAAAGTTATTGGTTTGGAGCTAAGGGTGGAGGTGCCATGAACAATCAAGTAGCGGGTGTTGAAGGTAGTAGTGGCTTAGGAAATTCTTCTATGTTTTCTTTCAATGGTGATGTTTTTGTAGAAACCTATGATGAGTATAAAAAAGGAGCACTCTATGCCTCTTTGGGTTATCATACAAGAGGAAGTGCTTTGCGATTTCAGAATTTTGGTTTCAGTAATGTTACTTCATATAAATTTGATAACATAGTACTTGAATTGGGTGCAAAAAAAGCGTGGGACACCAATTCTGAATTTTCTCCTTATTTTATTTTGGGTGTGAGAGGTGAATATACCATAAATTCAAGACTTCCTAAGTTGTTTTTTCCAGATTTAAATATCCATCCCGACTATGTCAGTAAAATTAATTATGGGGTTACAGCAGGAGGAGGCTTCGAGATGTATCTTTCAGACATGAGTAATGTATTTGTAGAGTTTTCTATCATGCCAGATTTATCTTTTCAAGTGGATCAACCACCCATCTTTGGAATACCAAGTCCTTGGAGTCCTAATGAAAGAATGGATCTTTCTATAAAACGATTGCGCAATCTATCCATAGAAGCAAAAGTGGGAATCAAATTTTTAAGAAAAGTAGAATATTATTAAATCAAATTTTATAATCAAAATTAAGTTAAAATATTATGAAACAGTTTTTTACCCTTGGTCTAATTATTTGTTTGTTCTTCGGCCTTTCAGCTCAGATTACAATCACCAATTCCACTTTTCCAGCCAAAGGGGATGTTTTAAAAATGGCTATTGCAGAAGAGGCTAATATAAATATGGGCACAACAAATGGTCCTCAAAGATGGGATTTTAGCTCGCTCAATTCAGGTTTTTTGATAGAGGAAAACTATTTGGATGTATCTGAAGGCTCTGCTCCAACAGCCTTTCCTGCCGCAGATATGTTGGTGAAAATAGAAGGAAATGAAAGATACATCAAATCTTCTGCCAGGCAACTTGAAATTGTAGGCGTAGGAGGAGATAATGGTTTTATTCCCTTTGAGGTCAATGTAAATTACACAAAATTTCCGATATTGAGACGAGCGCCTCTTAAATTTATTGACAGTAATAGTGGGGCCTCTGCATTTAATATAGCTTTTAGTAGTACAATTATTCCTGCTGAAATTTTAGATGCCCTTCCTATAAAACCTGATAGTATAAGAATAAAATTTGAAAGTTCGGCTAGATCGACTGTCGATGGATTTGGAACTTTAAAGATTCAAAATAATGACTTTTCTGTATTGAGAGAAAAAACTGAAACAATAAGCTCAACAAATGTAGATTTGAAACTCGGTTTTGTAGGATGGATTCCATTAGGGGCAGAAATATTACAAAACTTACCGGGAGGGTTTGCAGGATTAGTAGGAAACGATACAACGTTTACTTATAATTTCTATTCAGACAGTCGAAAAGAAATATTAGTCTCTGCTGATTATAATGTGGCTGATGAATTAGAAAGTGTTACTTTTGTCAATTTAGGAGGCGTATCCTCTAGTACTGACAACCCACCATTGGTAGCATTAGAAACAAAAGTGTATCCCAATCCTGTCACTGACCAATTGCAAATATCTATTCCCAATATAAATGACGGTAGTTATTTAGTAACTTTAACTGATATTAGCGGAAAAGTTGTTTATGCTCAACCATTACTGGCTCAAAATGGCTTGTTTCATGATATCAATACACATTCTTTCAATATAGGACAATATATTTTGGATGTAAGAAGTCAGCATAACAGTGTACACTTTTCGTCTAAAGTCGTGGTCAGTAGATAGAAAATAGACATTTTTATCCAATTTAAATACAGTTACCAGGAATTAAGACGGTACTAGATTTCTATTTTACTGAATAGATGTAAAAATTATTTTTATGAAGGCTAAAAAATCATTTGGGCAACACTTTTTGATTGACCTCAATATCGCTAAACAAATAGCGTATAGCCTTCCTAGTGATGGTGCTATAAAGAACGTTTTAGAAATAGGACCAGGAAAAGGTGTGTTAACTCAATATTTAGCGGAGCAAGATTATCATCTTAAAGTCGTAGAAGCAGATAGAGACATGATCACTTATCTGACTCAAAACAAGGTAATGCCTGAAGAGGACATCATCTTTTTAGACTTTCTAAAATTAAACTTACACAAAGTTTTTGATGATGAACCTTTTTATTTGATAGGCAACTATCC
>CAZBCV010000036.1:0-19883 GCA_964490495.1 uncultured Aureispira sp.
CTACTGGATACATATCTGATTGTTATTTTTTTAATTTATAATGGGTCTAAACAAGAAATAATGAAGAATGTTGATAATTTTTAACTTTTTATATAAAATATTTAGTTAGTACAACAACAATTTTATTTGACATGCGTTTATTGTCCAGATTAGTTAGTACACTAATTAAAATTTGACTTTCAGATATGCCAGCAGATGTTTTTATAAATAACAATTTTTCACGCAAAACCGAAGTTTCAGGTTTTACTCTCGAGCGCACGGTTAAGTTGATGAAACTTTCCTTTTCAAGAGTTTTGTTGAATCATCCTGAACTGGATGTCACCGTAGATCAATGGGTCGTCCTGCAACTTTTGGCTCAAAAGGGTACTATGAATCAATATGAAATTGCCGACGCTGCCTTCAAAGATGCGCCTACTATCACACGGATGATAGACTTAATGGAGGGGAAAAACCTTGTTGTTAGAGAGTCAGACACTGAGGATAAGCGCCGATTTGTGATTAAACTCACGGAAGAAGGTCTAAAAAAATACCGTTTTATCAAACCCATAGTTCATGATTTTAGAGACCGGGCTTATGCAGGTTTGACGGCATCGGAATTGCAAATTTTGGACAAAACACTCAAAAAAATATTTGATAATCTTTCAAAATAACTTTTTATGCATTATTTTTCATTAGGACAAATTCCCAACAAACGGCATATTCAATATCGTAAGCCTGACGGTTCGCTTTACAATGAAGAGCTTTTTTCTACAGAGGGTTTTAGTGATATGTACTCTTTGCTGTATCACAACTACCCACCTACTATGATTACTCAAGTAGGCGAACCCATAGATATCAAACCCAAAATAGTACACGACAGACAGCTTAAACATAGAAGTTTGCAGGGTTTTCAAATAGCGCCGGAGGAAGATTATATTGACAGCCGAAAACCCGTTTTGGTCAATAATGAGTGTAAAATAGTCTTGTCTGCCCCACGAAAAAGTATGACAGATTATTTTTTTAAGAATGCAGATGCTGATGAGTGCATTTTCGTGCATGTAGGTACGGGAACACTAAAAACGATGTATGGCAATATTTCTTTTGGTTATGGTGACTATTTGGTGATACCTCGAGGTACAATTTACCAACTGCATTTTGATAGCCCGGACAATAGATTGTTTATAGTAGAATCTTCTACGCCTATCTTGACTCCTCGTAGATATAGAAATGACTTTGGACAGTTGATGGAACATTCCCCTTTTTGTGAGCGGGATATTCGCAAACCAGAAGTATTGGAAACTTATGACGAAAAAGGTGATTTCCTCCTTTATATAAAGAAACAAGACAATCTTTATCCATATCATTACAAGGCCCATCCTTTTGATGTGGTGGGTTGGGATGGTTTTGTCTATCCTTATGCATTTTCTATTCACAATTTTGAACCTATCACGGGTAGAGTACATTTGCCGCCTCCCATCCATCAAACTTTTGAAACAAGAGGTTTTGTGATATGCTCTTTTGTGCCACGTATGTATGATTATCATCCATTGGCCATACCGGCACCTTACAATCATAGCAACATAGACAGTGATGAAGTCTTGTATTATGTTGATGGTGATTTTATGAGTCGCAAGCATGTGGAAAAAGGTCAAATAACACTTCATCCTGGGGGCATTCCTCACGGTCCACATCCAGGTACGGCTGAGAAAAGTATTGGTCAAAAGGAAACTAAGGAATTAGCTGTGATGGTAGATACATTCAAACCTTTGTTGATGACAAATCATGCCATGAGTATAGAAGACGAAAATTATACATTAAGCTGGCTTTAAATTTTTATTAATAGATATAAATAATACCAAATGAATACTGAAGTACAAAATACAACCTCAACCCCAACGGATACTTTTCCTATCAATGGAACAGATTTTATAGAGTTTTATGTAGGAAATGCCAAACAAACATCCCTTTTTTATCAGCATTGTATGGGATTTGAACTTGTCGCATATAGAGGCCCTGAAACAGGTTCTCGCGATGTAGTTTCTTATGTTCTCCAACAAGGGAAAGTAAGATTTGTCATCACATCAGCGCTTAAGCCTGACCATGAAATATTGAAACATGTGGCTCTTCATGGTGATGGAGTCAAAGTATTGGCTTTGTGGGTGGACAATGCCGAAGAAGCTTATCATAAAGCCATCGAAAGAGGTGCAGAAAGTGCCTTTGAACCCTTCAAAATGGAAGACGAAAATGGTTTTGTAAAAATGGCGGCTATAAAAACTTATGGAGACACGATCCATACATTAGTGGAGAGAAGCGCTTATCAAGGTGTGTTTTTACCTGGTTTTCAAGCTAAAAAAAGTTTGTTTAAGCCTCAATCCTTAGGCCTCAAGTATGTAGATCACTGCGTAGGCAATGTAGAATTGGGTGACATGAACAAATGGGTCAAGTTTTATGAAGAGGTTTTAGGTTTTAAATTACTAGTCACATTTGACGACAAAGATATTTCGACCGATTACACAGCTCTCATGTCTAAAGTTGTGAGCAATGGCAACGGATATATCAAATTCCCCATCAATGAGCCAGCACATGGTAAAAAGAAGTCGCAAATAGAAGAATATCTTGATTTTTATCGAAGTGCTGGCGTGCAACACATTGCATTGGCTACGAATGATATAGTTCACACAGTAGAAACTTTGCGCAACAATGGCGTAGAATTTTTATACGTACCCGATAATTATTATGATACTGTTTTGGAAAGGGTAGGAGAGATACAAGAAGACTTAGCCGACCTCAAGCGCATGAATATCCTTGTGGACAGAGACGAAGAAGGTTACTTGTTGCAAATATTTACGAAACCTATTCAAGACAGACCTACAGTATTTTTCGAAATCATAGAGAGACATGGTGCACGATCTTTCGGAAAAGGTAATTTTAAAGCGTTGTTTGAAGCTATCGAACGAGAACAAGAGTTGAGGGGAACATTATAACCCTACTTAATAAAATCATTTTTGGTCTATACCCTTAAGAGTATTTATGTTTTTAAGGGTATTTTTTTTATTTGAAGTGGAAGTCATATGCTGAGCAAATATAAAGTTTTATTTTTTTTCTAGTTGGGACAAACAAATATAATTTGTATAAAATTAATGGCAAAACCAGTAAATACATTCATGACATAAAAAAAAATATGAAAATAAATACGTATAATGTTTTTTTATAATATAATATGTTCGTATGTTTGCGGCGTCTTAGGACAACAACGAGTTTTTTATTTTGAGATCCTGGTTTTATATAGTACTGTGGACATGGATAAGTTGTGAGATTTTTACCCTAAAAAGGCCATCCCAATAGCCGAAAATTGTTGATGACCGGGTCTCCATTCTCATTTTTTAATCTTCTGTAACACATTACCAAAGAATGTTAAAAATCCATTCCGCAGTACTTTTTTTTATCAGTTTTGAATTATATTATTTACTTACATATATAATTCGGATATAACTTCTTACCTTTGTTGATAATTTTATATAAAATGCATTTCAAATTTCATTTTATTTTACTTCTGGTAATAATGATAGAATTTTATTTAGTCGGACCGGGTCTGTCTGTATTTGGTACTTACTTATCGCCAGTTGTTTTTGCGCTTACATCATTTTTTATTGGATTTTTAGCCCTTTATAAATCATTTTTTTCTAAAGAGTTTATTCAATTAAAAACTACTTATGTCCTACCCAGCGCAATACCTATATTGACAACAATTATGGTTTTGATATTTTTGGTTTATGTATCGAATAATGTTTTTTTAAAATACCCCATTGACAATAATTATTCAGATGTTTACGCTCAAGTATTGTCGGCTGCTAGTTGGTTATTGAATGGTGAATATCCATATCAAGATGTCGTTTTGCCTTCCTACACAATGCATAATACATACCTACCAATGCAATGGCTACCATTTGTAATCCCTATTGCTTTTGATTTTGATCCCCGATGGATACCTATTACCCTTTGGGTTTTTTCAATAGTCTCATTGGTTTACTTTTTAAATTTTAATCTTAATACCAAAAACTTTATTATTTTTTTTATTACTACACTGAGTATAGTCGTTGGTTTTAATGGATATATTTCAAAAAATCCTCAAGAATATTCAGCAACATTAGAGTTACTTCCTTCAAGTTATTATATTCTGTTATTAATTTTTATTTTTAAAAGGTCATGGTTGGGTATTGGTATTGCTATGGGTTTTTGTTTGTTAAGCAGATTTTCTATTGTATTATTGATACCTTTTTTAATTTATTATATATGGCAATACAATGGCAAACATTTTTTATCTAAATCTATAATATCTGCATTAATTACTATTTTATTATTGTTTGTTTTGCCGTTTATGTCACAAGATATGCTTTTGCCACAAAAAATTGTTGCCAATTATGATAATGGGGCTGCGGGTGAATGGCGCGTTCATGAATGGCAAAATGAAGGTGACCTACCTTATCAAATTTCTCGGGGTGTAGGATTGTCTATTTATTTCAGAGATGCTTATTTAGACGATCTTTTAAATGGTGTAAAAATATTAAAAAGATGGGGTTTTGCACTAAGTTTGGTGTGTAGTATTTTCTTTATGTTTTTCCTTTATAGATTTAAGGATAAAATTGATCCAAATTGGTTTTTGTTAGCTATTATAAAAATTTATTTTACTGTTTTTTACACTTTTGTTTTGATACCATACACATATTTATTTCTTATTCCATTAAGTATTTCGGTATTTATTTTGATTTATTCTATTTCTAGACGTTCGGAATTGTATTAATAAATTAGTTATTAAAGATATTAAGTCTTTTTTAAAGTAAAAATGTAAAGGTTATTTTGTGACAAACCCTAAGATTCAAACAAAATTATATAATTATTTTTGTAATTTAATTTAATTTTTCAAAGGGCTGAAACAGTTGCATAAAACAATGATAAAAATGTAAAGTATTTTTTTCTAACAAACATTGTTATGATTATATTTTTTACTAAATAGTTCGAGTTGTTTTTTTTGTCGAAAAATAATGGTGGGTTAATTTAATTTTTTACCACTATTCCAAAATATTTTAAAAAATTAAATATAATAAAACTATAATATTAGAATAATTTGTACTTTTGTGCCATCAATTAAAATATTATTGAGTTAGCAGCGTTTTTACAATACAAAACAAATTAAATCATCATTAAATGTTTCAAAATATGTTTTTCCTTTTTCAAAATGCAGATGTTGATGGAGCTACTGAGGAGGTTCAGGCTCAAAGCGTAGTGGATATAGTGCTTTCTGGTGGTCCATTGGGTATTGCAATAGTAACTATCTTACTCATATTGTCTATTTTGGCCGTATATATATTTTTAGAAAGATACATGTCTTTGCAGCGCGCAAGCCAAATAGATGAAAATTTCATAAATAATATTAGAGCTTCTGTGGCTTCGGGTAATATCGAAGGAGCTAAAGCCCTTTGTAGAGGAACAGATACTCCTGTGGCTCGTATGATTGAAAAGGGTTTGATGCGCATTGGTAAACCTCTTAAAGATATAGATGCAGCTATTGAGAATGTAGGTAATCTTGAAATTTTTAAATTGGAGAAAAACCTTTCTTCATTGGCTAGTATTTCTGGAGCCGCCCCCATGGTTGGATTTCTGGGTACTGTTACAGGTATGATTATGGCTTTTTATGAAATGGCTTCACAACAAAATGTAACGCCTGCAGTCCTTGCCGGTGGTATTTATCAAGCCTTGATTACCACGGCATTTGGTCTTGTTGTAGGTATATTTTCATTTGTAGCTTACAATTATTTGGTCCAAAAAGTTGAGAAGATAATTTTTAAAATGGAAAAAGTAACCATAGACTTTATGGATTTACTTCAGGAACCTTCCAACTAACAAAATAAATATTAAATAGAGTGGCAGTTCGTAAAAGAAACAAGGTAAGTGCAGAATTCAATATGTCGTCTTTGACAGACATCATATTTCTATTACTTATATTTTTTATGTTAACTTCAAAAGCTGTGCAGATTACAATTAAGCTTCCTGAATCCGATTCTACTGCGGTGGCTCCTTCCAATCTTCCAGTCATGATGAAGGTGGATGGCGAAATATCTGTAGCCAGTAAGTTGAGTTCCTTAGGCGCTTTGGAAAAAGATATAGCTTACGCTGTCAGAGAAACTGATAACAAAGAAAATGCCACTGTCACTATTATTTCCGAAGTAGGTGTGCCTTGGGAAAATGTACATAAAGTAATGGAAATAGCCAGTGGGCTAAAACTAAAGGCCATCATTGCAACTCAACCCCATCAATAAAATAAAATTATGGCAGTTAAGAAAAGAAATAAAGTATCGGCTGAATTCAATATGTCATCTTTAACAGACATCATTTTTTTGTTGTTAATTTTCTTTATGTTGACTTCATCTATTGTCACTCCCAATGCCTTAGAGTTGCAGTTGCCGGGCAAGTCGTCAACGCCTTCACCGCCACAAGCTAAAAATAAAATTGTTGCTATTGATGCCAATGGTAAATATACGCTTAATGGCGCGCCTATCAATATTGATGGTGTTCAAAGACAAATGGAGTCACTCAAACGTGTGGATGGAAATAGAGCAGCCATAGTCATATCTCCTGCCGCTAAGGCTAGCAATGACAAAGTTGTTCAAGTATTGGATTTGGCTTACAAATTGGAAATCAGGGCAGTACTTACCTCTCCACAATAGGACAATAATTAAGCTGTGTATAGATGCAGGACATCTTTTAAACTTTTGATAACCACAACCTACGCATAAAATTTCTTTTCATAGATGATCAATCATTGAGTCATTGACATTGATTTGTGTAGAAATATTTATATTTTATTTTAAATATTATGGGTTATGAGCTCCAATTTAAACAAAAAATACGAAGAAAATGATCAACGAAAAAGTTGGATAATATCCTTTTTTGTTCACTTGCTATTGCTTTTTATTTTCTTCATCCCATTTTTAGTTAAATCTATAGAAAAAGAGAATTCTGGTATTTTAGTGGCCTTCGGTGATCCATTTGCTGGTCAAAATGATGAAATCCAGGAAAGTGAATTGTCTCCAACTACTGCCTCAAGTGCCGCTTCTTCAGTGACAAAGGACAACACCATTTACTCGGAGAAGGTGGAAGATGAAGCACCTGTAAAAGCGCAAACTCAAAAAAAAGATGCTCCCATAAAAAAAGAGAAAGAGATTATAAAGCCCACTGTTAAAACTAATGCTGATAGCAAAGCCAAAGAAGATGCGGAGGCAAAAAGAAAGGCTGAAGAACAACGAAAAGCAGAAATTGAGAAAGCCGAAAGGGAAGCTGCCGAAAATCAAAAAAAGAAGTTTTCCGATTTGTTGGGTAAGGGCAAAGGTTCAAATAATAATTCTGGAAATCAAGGTCAGTCCAACGGAGATCCTGATGGGAAAGCGTTAGAGGGTATAAGTAAAGGAAGTGGTGTTGTTGGAGGTGGTTTGGCGGGTAGAGGTGTTCTTTTTACTCCAAGTATTTCTGACAATTCTCAAAAGACTGGGCGTGTAGCACTCAATGTTTGTGTCAACAATAAGGGACAAGTAGTTCAGGCTGACTTTACTCAGAAAGGTTCCACCACTTCAGATTCTTATTTGATAAATATAGCCCGGCAAAATGCTTTAAAGTATAAGTTCTCTTCAAGTGAAATTGATAAACAATGCGGCACTTTGACTATTGATTTCAAAGTTCAATAAGCTTATATAATTTAAAAAGCCCGATAGAAATAAATCTATCGAGCTCAAATCAAAACAACAATTCTTAAACCATCTTTTTATTACCACTTTTAGATTTTCTCTAAGGGTAATTTTTTAGTACAGAAAAACCAGTCATGACAGGTCACGTCCTCTGATTCCATCCTTTCTTTTGCTATGCCACAAGATCCAGCAGGAGGTACTATGACATCGTCACCCGGTCTCCAATCTGCTGGTGTGGCGACACCATGTTTATCGGTAGTTTGCATGGCTATTAAAGCCCTTTTGAGTTCATCAAAATTTCTACCTATAGACAAAGGATAATAAACTATAGCTCTAATAATTCCTTCTGGATCTACATAAAATACAGCTCTTACAGCTTTTGTATTACTTTCACCTGGCATTATCATACCATATTTTTGAGCTACTTCCATTGTGATATCTTCTATCAATGGAAAATGCACTTCTACATTTTTCATTCCATTAAACTCTATTTTTTCTTTGATAGTTCTTAGCCAAGCAATATGACTATAAAGACCATCCACTGAGAGACCAACAAGTTCACAATTGAGCGCTTTAAATTCTTCTGCCATATGAGCAAACGTCATAAATTCACTTGTACACACTGGTGTAAAGTCTGCTGGATGAGAAAATAGAATGGCCCATTTACCTTTGTAATCTCCAGGAAAATTAATAGGCCCTTGTGTTGTCACTGCTTTGAATGAGGGTGCAGCATCCCCTATACGCGGCATTGCAACGTACTGATTTGGATTCGATGATTCCATAATTTCTTAATATTTTTAAAGAATAAACAAAATTGTTTTTTTACGATAGAGTGTTTAAGAATCGTTCAGATAGGCTATAATCCAAACAATTCTTAAACAACTTTTATGAGATTTTTTACTATTTACAGAAGTGTACTTGGACAAACGTAGTCTGTGATTTCAAATTTTTCGCTCTTTTTGATTTCATCAAAACCCCCATCTACATTTATAAGATTTTCATAGCCTCTAGAACGCAATATTGATGCGAAACTCATTGATCTATATCCACCGGCACAGTGTACGTAGTATGTTTTTTCAGGATTGACCATTTTCATAGATTCGTTGATGTAATCCAATGGAGCATTTTCAGCTCCAACCACATGCTCTGATAGGTATTCGCTTTCTTTTCTTACATCTAATATGTTAATGTCAGCATTTTCGTTTTTAATTTTTGCAAACTCATCAGCTGAAATATTGGTGATATAATCCAATTCTCCGCCGTCTGTTTTCCATGCTTCAATACCACCTTTAAGATATCCTATCGTATAGTCATATCCTACACGGGCCAATCTTGTTACCACCTCTTCTTCACGTCCGGGATCAGCTACTACTAATATTTCTTGTTTGATATCAGGTATCAATGTGCCTACCCAACCAGCAAAACTTCCATCTATTCCTATATTTATTGAGTTAGGAACGAAACCTTCTGAATAAGTTTTTGACGCTCTTGTGTCTAAGATCAAAGCATGAGTTTCATTGGCCACTAATTCAAATTCTTTAGGCGTTAGCGCTTTGTTGCCGCGTTCCAATACTTCGTCAATACTATCATAACCTTTTATATTCATAACTACGTTTTTTGGAAAGTATCCTGGAGGTGGCATCAAGCCATGAAGTACTTCACCAATAAATTCTTCTTTTGTCATGTCAGGTCTTAGCGCATAGTTAGTTTTCTTTTGGTTTCCTAAAGTGTCAGACGTTTCTTTAGACATTTTTTTTCCGCAAGCACTTCCAGCACCATGACCAGGATATACTATAATGTCATCTGACATAGGCATAATCTTATTTCTTAAAGAATCAAATAAGTGTGCTGCCAGTTTTTCTTCTGTTAGTTCAGAAATAACATGTTGTGCTAAATCGGGTCTTCCTACATCACCAATAAATAATGTATCGCCTGTGAATAATGCTGTCTCATTACCGTTTTCATCTATTAGTAGGTAACATGTACTTTCCATAGTGTGACCAGGAGTATGAATAACCTTGATTTTTACATCTCCTACATTGAGAATTTCTCCATCTTGTGCTACATGTGCTTCAAAACCCATTTCAGCTCCAGTAGGTCCAAAAACAATTGTTCCTCCTGATTTTTTAGCTAAATCTATGTGTCCTGAAACGAAGTCAGCATGAAAGTGTGTTTCCAAAATGTACTTGATTTTCGCATTGTCTTCAGCTGCTTTTTCAATATAAGGTTGAACTTCTCTTAATGGGTCGATAACCACTGCTTCTCCTTTGCTCTCAATATAATAAGCTCCATGTGCCAAACATCCTGTATAAATTTGCTCTAGTTTCATTTGTTAAAAATTTAAAATGATGAATAAATAATTTTTGATACTTCAATTAACTGTTTCTAATTGATGATGCAAAGATACAAGTGTTGGAGTTTTCAAAAAGTGATACAAGTTACATGCTTGTGTGATTTGGGTGACATGACATGAATTTATTGTTGTTCAAGACTATTCATTGGATGGGTATAACCCATAGTTTATTTTTTTACTTTAATGGAGCATCCAACTGCTTTTGTAAAGTTAGGGATTGGGTTTTCTCCATTTTCTAAAGATAATAGGGCATTTTCTAAATATCTTTCCTCAACTTCTTCGGGGTTGTTAACATTATCGTCAATAGCGCCTACATATTTCACCACTCTATTTTTATCGAGAAGATATACATGAGGTGTTTTAGTAGCGCCATATTGTGGATATATTTTTTGACCTTCATCAATCAAATAAGGAAATGTAAAACCTTTTTCTTCAGCACGGACTTTCATTAATTCATAACTATCTGCAGGTTGTACTTCAGGGTCGTTAGGATTGATGGCAATGAGTTGGTAGCCAAGTGCACCGTATCTATTAGCAATGTCATTGAGCCGATCTTCATACTTGATGGCAAAAGGACAATGGTTACATGTGAAAATAATAATAAAACCTTTCGCTTCAGGATAATCGGACATGCTTACTTTTTGACCATCTGTAGAAAGCAAACTGAAATCGGTGGCTACATCTCCAGGTTGATATCCAGTGACATGTGTGTTTATATTATTGAAAGAACTAAAAAATACTAAAAATGAAATTATTAAACTCATGATTTTTAATTTTAAAAAATTATTGAATACTATTAAATATATATGTCTCTAAGGCCTCTAATGAGTGAAAATCTTTTTCTATAAAATGATGCTGACCGCCACTTACTAACCATGTTGCAGGAATAGAACCGCTCCATTCCTCATTGATTTTGTTCATCCATTTGTTGTATTTGGTATCAGTAAGCAACCAAATAGTAGAAGTTATATTATTTTTATTCAAGAAGGGTATGAGATGGCTATCGATTTGTTTTTTGAAATCCAAACTTAGAAGTATCACTTTGAAAGGTTGGTGGATATGTTTTAAGTGGAACGCCTCAAAGTAAGGTAATTCTCGTACACAAGGCTCGCACCAAGTAGCCCAAAAATTTATAACATAAACAGTGTCTTCATGAAAAATCAATTTTTTTTCTAAGTCGTCGAAATTTTCGTGCAGAGATAGCTTTGGGATTTGTGTAAAAGCAAAGCTACAAAAGTGCGAAAAAATTAAAATTATCAACAATCTTTTCATACTTTATAAACAAGTTATTGATAAACATGTTTTGGAAAATGTATTAATAAATCCATAAAGTTTTTTTAGTTTATCTATTTTTTAGTAATTTTGCAACTCAAAAATAAAACAATTATTAAATGTCAAGAATATTAACATTAAGAGATGCTTTGGGTGAAGCTATGTCAGAAGAAATGAGAAGAGACGAGTCCGTCTTTTTGATGGGGGAAGAAGTCGCTGAATATAATGGAGCATATAAAGTGAGCAAAGGTATGTTAGAGGAATTTGGTCCAAAACGTGTGATCGATACGCCGATAGCTGAATTAGGATTTGCTGGTATTGGAGTGGGAGCAGCCATGAATGGTTTAAGACCTATTGTAGAGTTTATGACTTGGAATTTTGCAGTTTTAGCTTTTGACCAAATAGTCAATAATGCTGCAAAAACATTGGCACAATCAGCGGGTCAGTTTAATTGTCCCATTGTTTTTCGTGGTCCTTCAGGGAGCGCTGGTCAATTGGCACAACAGCATTCTCAAACTTTTGAAAGTTGGATGGCCAATACTCCCGGCCTGAAAGTAATATCTTGTGTAGATCCAGCGGACGCTAAAGGATTACTGAAAGCTGCGATAAGAGATAATGACCCGGTTTGTGTTATGGAGTCAGAATCGTTGTATGGTCTCAAAGGAGAAGTCCCTGATGGAGATTATATTGTGCCCATTGGTAAGGCTGCTATTAGAAAAGAAGGTACTGATGTCACATTAGTGTCTTATAATAAGATGATTGAGGTCACAAAATTGGCTGCCATAGAATTGGAAAAGGAAGGTATTTCAGCAGAAGTAATAGATTTGAGGACTATTAGGCCATTAGATTATAAAACACTCATAGAATCTGTCAAAAAAACCAATAGAATGGTGGTTATTGATGAAAGTTGGCCCTTTGGAAGTATATCTTCAGAAATCGCTTACATGATGCAAAAACAAGCTTTTGATTATTTGGATGCTCCTGTGACTCGAGTCAATGCTGCTGATACTTCATTGCATTATGCGCCTACATTTTTGGATGAATATTTACCAACTCCCGAAAAGATAATTAAAGCCGTAAAGGAGGTCATGTATATGAAGGCTTAATCATCATTGAATTAAGTAATTATTAATTTGCACAATTCTTCTGATAATAAAAGAATTGTGCATTTTTATTTTATCTATTCTAAAACTTTATATTTGTTTGGGTGGTTATATACATGTTAATTTTTTAAATCAATAAAATATTATAATATGAATCCTTCATTTAATCCCGTTTCGTTTATTCTGTTTCCGATTCTACTTTTTGCTTTGCTTAGTGTATTTTTTGTAGTGAAGCAACAAACAGCTGCCGTGATAGAGCGCTTTGGTCGATTTCACAGTATCCGTTCCGCAGGTTTACATCTCAAAATACCATTTATTGATAGGATAGCTGGTAAGATAAATCTAAAAATTACACAGCTAGACGTATTAATCGAAACCAAAACTATGGACAATGTATTTGTCAAATTAAAAGTGTCTGTTCAATTTAAAGTACTCCCTGAAAAAGTGTATGAAGCCTTTTATAAATTGGAATATCCTCAAGACCAAATCACTTCTTATGTGTTCGACGTAGTTCGTGCGCAAGTCCCTAAAATGATTGTTGACGATGTTTTTGTGCGTAAGGATGATATAGCAATAGCGGTCAAACGCGAACTCAATGAAGCCATGACAACTTATGGCTATGATATTATCAATACTCTTATCACAGATATAGATCCTGATATTCAAGTTAAAAACGCTATGAATAGAATCAATGCTGCAGATAGAGAAAAAACGGCAGCAGAATATGAAGCTGAAGCCAGTAGAATTCGCATAGTTGCTAAAGCTAGAGCGGAAGCAGAAAGTAAACGCCTTCAGGGGCAAGGTATTGCTGACCAAAGGCGTGAAATAGCCAAAGGACTTTTAGAAAGTGTTGAAGTACTCAATTCTGTAGGAATTAATTCTCAAGAAGCTTCTGCGCTGATAGTGG
Organism: uncultured Aureispira sp.; assembly: GCA_964490495.1. Taxonomy (GTDB): domain Bacteria; phylum Bacteroidota; class Bacteroidia; order Chitinophagales; family Saprospiraceae; genus OLB9. The sequence continues at coordinate 13,354 of CAZBCV010000036.1, forward strand.
TAACTCAACATTATGATACGCTTCAATCCATTGGTGCAGACTCCAATTCTAATCTAATTCTTCTTCCTAATTCCCCACAAGCGGGTTCGGAGATGCTGAACAACATGGTAGCGAGTTTTACAGCAAGCAATCAAGTAGGCGAAGCTATGAAAACTGCCAATAGCCAAAAAAGATTGAATAAGGATAAAAATGATTAATTATTTTCATAAGTAATCATAATTATTAAAAAAGGGCTGTAAAGCCCTTTTTTCTTTTTTTTCTAAAAAGTCTTTGCTTCAAGGGTTATTTACGGAGTAATCATTAAAAAAAATTGAGATATCATTTCGGAATATTTAGACTCAAGTTTTACCCTTTTGCTGTTGAGGTATATAATTTAATATTTTTTTTCAAAAAAAAATCACTATAAATTATTGTAATTGATGATGTTGGGTCGAACTGGTCCTTTATACCTCTTGAGGGGATTAGTTTTTTCAAAACATTTTTCTATTAAAAATTATTTTAATATAATACTAAAAGTGATGGATGTTAGAATAAAGGTCACATCATTTATTTTTTAAATTTTAAATTAACATAAGAATATGAAGAGATTCGTTTTTCACACCCAAAACCCTAATAAACGTGATTTGAAAGAAGTTGCAGAAGCTATCAATAATGGTGCAATTGTAATTTTTCCAACAGATACCATTTATGCCTTAGGTTGTTTGATGACCAATAAATCAGGAATTGAAAAGATATGTAAAATCTTACAAAAGAAAGAAAAGTTTGCCAAAATGTCTCTGTTATGTCCTAACATTAGTGTTATTTCCCAATACACTACTCAAATAGATAATAGTGTGTTTAAAACCATGAAAAGATATCTTCCTGGTCCCTACACATTCATATTGAAATCAAATAATTATGTTCAAAAATTTTTCAAAAACAATAAAGAAGAGATAGGGGTTAGAATTCCAAACAGTGAAATTATAGAGGGTTTACATGAGTTTTTGGATGCACCATTGATTTCAACATCATTGAATACACGTGATGGAGAAGAATATTATTTCACAGATCCCGATGAAATAGAGAATATCTTTAAACACCATGTAGATATATTAATAGATGGCGGAATAGGCGAAAATGTAGAATCAACTGTATTAGATTGCACAGGTTCGGAAATAGAACTGATTCGTCAAGGTGTAGGAGAAATTGATTAAGTGAAGTTCTTAAAACTCATTTTTGTAATAGAAATAGGCATTTTAGAACTTCCCTAAATAATAAAAGCAGAGAAATGGTCATTAAAAGCTTATTTCTCTGCTTTTTTTCGAATTAAATCGTCATATTTTTTAAAGATTTGCCAATATTGATATCAAGAGCTTTGTGGGCTAATGGTGTAGTATAGTCATTCAATGACTTCATAGCATTCTCTATATCATCTTTCGATCCTTTGGCTATTGAAACTTGAAGTAAATTCGCCAATCTTGTAGTTTCCAAAACTTCTTCTTCACTGAGAAAAGTTATATTTTGCTTAATAAATCTGTGGGCCGATAAGAAAAGGTTTTGACCTTCGTTTTTCGCTTCAAGATAAGCTCTATTTCTAATGTCTTCTTCGGCATTTTTTATAGAATCAATAAGCATTTTTGCCATTTCTTCCTCAGATATGCCATAAGTACTTTTAATTTCAATACTGCTTTCAACTCCAGATCTCAATTCTTTTGACTTCACAGTCAATATACCATCGGTATCTAAGATGAATTGGACTTCAATCTTGGGCAGCCCTGCTGGCATGGGTGGAATTCCTTTAAGTACAAATTCCCCAAGTTTTCTATTAAATACGACTAAGTCTCTTTCGCCTTGATATATGGAAATCCTTAATTGTGTTTGACCATCCACTGAGGTTGTATATTGTCTTCCAGCTCTTTGTGGTACTTTTGAGTTTCTAGGAATTATAGTATCCATTAAACCACCTACAGTTTCTATACCCATAGATAAAGGGGTGATATCTAAAAGCAAAATATCTTTACGGTTTCCCGCTAACACGTCGGCTTGTAAAGCAGCCCCCAAAGCTACTGCTTCATCAGGATCAATGCTACCATCTGGTGTTTTTCCAAAAAAGGTTTCAATTTTTTGTTTGACTAAGGGAACACGTGTAGAACCACCCACTAATATTATTTTGTCAATTTGGTTTATTTCCAATTTGGAGTCATTTACTGCTTCTTTACAGCAATCAATGGTTTTATTTACTAAGTCCTCTATTTGATCGGCAAAAGTACTATAATCCAATTGTAATGTTATTCCTTTAATTTTTTCGTCATAAGTATAACCCCCACACACTTTGACCTTAGCTTTTTCTGCACTAATTCTTAGGCTTTGGTTAAGTTCGATGTCATCTATCAAGGTGGAGTTATCTATGCCGTGTAGTCTAGCCCAGTACTTTATGATCGCCCTATCGAAATCATCTCCTCCCAAGAATGTATCTCCTCTAGTGGACAAAACTTCAAATATCCCATCTTCTATTCTTAATATCGACAAATCGAAAGTTCCCCCTCCTAAGTCATACACCGCTATATGTCCAGAAAAATCTTTATTTAAACCTATGCCATAAGCCAAAGAAGCAGCCGTAGGTTCATTAATAATCCTTAAAACATCTAATCCCGCCAATTTTCCGGCATCTCTTGTGGCTTGTCTTTGTGCATCATTGAAGTAGGCGGGGACAGTAATAACGGCTTTAGATATGCTCTGCTGAAAATTCTTTTCTGCTTCTTCTTTTATGGCTTTTAAAATATATCCTGATAGCTCTACAGGTGTATAAAATTTATCATCTACTTTTATTTTTACTAATGAATCTTTGTCCTCATTTATGATTTCATAACCAATACTAGATTTCATTATTTCAATATCATTATAGGATTTTCCCATCAATCTTTTCACTGAAAAAATGGTTCTTGCAGGGTATGATATTATTTTATCTTTGGCTTGTTGACCAACGATTATATTGCCATCGTCTGAAAAATGCACAACCGATGGTGTCAATGATACTCTATCGCTACCCGTTTTTACAGTCAATGGCTGTCCGTCTTGAATGTACGCTATGAGACTATTGGTCGTACCTAAATCAATACCAACAATAATATCTTTTGGTGTTTCTTCTTTGATGTTACCGCTTTTAATATCTATGGGTATCTTCATTTACAACTTTATTTACTAGACCTTCTCGAAATGAAATCAGGACATAAAAGTTTAAAATTTGGTAAAAAAAGTGATAAAAGAATATGATATATATATATTTAGTCAATGTATATATAATACTATTTTAATACTTAATATAGTATAATTATTTTTTATTTAAAATGTAGAAAGTCTGATTTTATATCATAAATTAGGATGTACTTTTGTTTTTTAATAAGAATCCCTTTTATTTCATAATTAATTCATTATATTTAGATTATGAGATAAGTTTTTTATGTATATTTAAAATTAATATAAAAAAAATATTTTTTTCTAGTTTAATAATATGTTGTTTACTATCTTTGCGCTTAAATTTTTTTACAATATTCATAAACCTTCTCAAATGCACAAAGATATTCAGATAAATTTTTCATATTCAAATTTATTTAGAAATATAATCCTCCAAAGTTTTTTACTTTTAAAGATATTTAAAAGAATCCAGCTAAAATCTCGATTGCTGGCTTTAATTTTATTAGGTTTATTAAGTTTTGAAGGATTCGGACAAAGTGATTTAAGTGACGGGTATATTTTTTTTCCAGAATTGACTGAAATAAAAGCGAGTTTGGAGAATGCACCTAAAAGCGAAAATAATCGTTTAGAAAAAACAATCATTAGTCTGCCTTTAGATAATGGAACATTGATTGATTTTTATGTTTGGGAGTCTTCTGTGATGTCGATTCAAATGGAAACTGCTTTTCCTGACTTTAAAACTTATTCTATTAAGTCCAAGAATAATGGTGTTTTTAACGGACGGATTTTTGTGAGCCGATTTGGAATAGAGGGTTTAATAGTTCGTGAAGGTTATCAAGTGAAAATAGAACCTATTGATAAAAACAACCCCACATTAGGGCATAAAAGTTATAAATTACCTAAAATAGATTCTTTTGAGTGTGGTACTGAAGACACAAATGTCAATTTTAGAGGTTTTCAGCCTGGTTTGAGGTCTGCTGGAAGTAACGGCTCTACTCGCCGAAGTTATGAGATTGCCATTGTGACAACAAGTGGTTTTTATGCGAATGCAAATTTTGGTAACAACAATAATACAACGGCAAATGCCGCCGTTGTGAATATTATTAATTTGAATAATGTTTATTGGAATTTAGAAATGGCGGTTCATTTGACTATTTTTGATATGCCATTTTTCTACACCGATCCAATGACGGATCCTTTAAATCCTAATGGTAATAGAACTACGTTGGCCGGTCAGGCTATTCATACTCAGTTTCCAGGAGGCGATTATGATCTTGGCCATGCTTTAGATGCTACATCTTCGGGTGGAACAGGTGTTGCTGGTTTGGGTGTAGTTTGTAGTACATCTTTTAGCAATGGTCATTATACAAAAGCTCGAGGTTGGAGTGGTGGCTCAAATGTCAATACATTGGCTGTTTCAATTATGGTTCATGAAATAGGTCATATGTTTGGTGGACCTCATACATTCAACGGAATAGGGGGCAGTTTTTGTACACCAACACCTTGCTGCACGGGACAAATATCAAGTACCAATGCTTATGAAATCGCCAGTGGAACAACTATTATGTCTTATGCAGGTCTTTGTCAACCCAATAATAATATTCAAAGTTCTCCAGACTTATATTTTCATTCAAGGAGTTTGGAAAACTTTATAACATATATTGGTGGTACTGGTGGTACATGTTCTACAGATACGCCTTCGGGAAATACCCCTCCATCAGTAAATGCCAATCCTTGCGGAGGTTCAAATTTTGTAATTCCTAAGTTGACTCCTTTTACATTAGAAGGGACAGCAACAGATCCTGATAATAATCAAACTTTAACTTATACTTGGGAACAATATGATGAAGACGGTACTGGAGTTCCTACTCAAGGATTTATTGGATCTACTGCAGGAAATAGTTCTATTGCACCTCTTTTCAGATCTTTTCCTCCATCTACTGCGGGCAATATAAGACATTTTCCATCATTGCCAGTGATTCTAAATAATAACAATATCAGTGATTTTGAACCACTACCCAATGTGAATAGAACATTAAATTTTAGATTGACGGCAAGAGACAATGATGCGCTGGATGGTGGAATTAGTCATGATAATGTTTCAATTACAGTAGATCAAAATGCAGGACCTCTAGCTGTTACTTCACCAAATACTAATGTGACTTGGGCGGCAGGTAGTTCTCAAACATTTCAATGGGATGTAAATAATACCAACACGATTTGTGGAACTGTTAATATTTTACTTTCTATTGATGGTGGTCAAACTTATCCATTTACTTTGATTTCAAATAGTGCTAATGATGGAAGCGAAGTACTAACACTACCTACAAATATACCCAATAGTACAGAAGCAAGAATTAGAGTGGAAAGTAGTTGTTTCGATTGTTTTAAATTTTTTGATGTCTCTAATGCGAATTTTTCAATAACAAGTTCTTGTTTGGTTACTAATTCTTCAATTTGTCCTGCATCAGCTATGGTTTTAAATGAGGATGACGCAATGTTGAATCTAGGACTTCAAGTTGCATACGGAAATGCTATCAATAGTAAAACTTTAACAACAGCGGGTTCTGCTGTCAACTCATCTTTCAATCAATCTCCTATGATGCCAGGCGCCGGAACTTGTGGTTCAGGGAACTTTTCACATAGACAAGATAATCTGAAATTTAAGATAACTCAAACAGGTGACTATACTTTTACGCTTAGCAATAGTGGTTTTTTATCAATTTATGAAGACGCTTACAACCCAAATAATCCATGTGACAATTACTTAGGTTCTACGGTCTGGAGTACGGGTGGAGGTAGCGTATCATTTACAAATCAAATGACTATAACGCTTAATGATTTGTGTGGTGAATATGTAGCAGTTTTGTTTGCAAGTACTGGGACTTCGAGAACTTTATCTATTACTGGGCCTAATGGAGCATTAGTTTTAGAAAATAATCCGCCAAATAATCCTGATTATAGTTATACTTATATAGCTGTAAATGAAAGTAACGATCAAATCACTGCAGTCAGTTCTAACTCTGATTTTACATCATTGATTGCTGGGGTTTATTGTGTCTATGGTGTTCACTACCATAGTGGAAATAGTAATCCACCTGGAAATGTAAATCCTTCGACTTTTATTGGACAAACTATAAGCTCTTTATTAGCTTCAGGAAACTGCATGTTAGCTAGTTCAAATTGTAAACCTTTAATTGTGGAGGCTTTATCATCATGTCCAGATTTAAGTGCAGTGACTCCCAATAATGTAACCATCACCAACAGCACATGTACCGCACCAGGCTGTATGCCAATGGGTGGAATAATCACAGCAGCAACCAATAACTGTCCAACAGGAAGTACATTACAATATT
>CAZBCV010000037.1:0-19600 GCA_964490495.1 uncultured Aureispira sp.
ATCAGTGGTGTGTACAGCAGCACCAGATGAAACAGTGGCTGTTACATTAAATTATACCAATGGTTTAACAGGAGCATGTGGAATAGTCGGTACAGTCGATGCTTCGCCAGTAGTGATAGAAAATTCAAATTGCTCAAAGACTTTGACCTACTCATGGGAATTTACAGATGATTGTGGACGTACCATTTCTCATACCCAAGTGATAACAGTTCAACCTCCTGCTGAGGCCTCTTTTACAACATCGCTGCCGCCTGTACTTAATGTGCCTTGCGACCAAGAGCCCGATGTCAATAACTTACCCACATTGCCATATACAAATAACAGTTCAGGCGCTTGTTTGATAGAAGGAGATGCTATACCCACTTTTACGTTGGTAGAAAATGGGTGTTCTAAAACATATACATTGATGTGGGAAGTAGTGGATTTTTGCGATAGAAGATTTTCATTTACCCAAACAATAAATGTCCAACCACCACCTGTGGTTAGCTTTGTAGATCCGCCTGTTTATACGCCTATATCATGTGCAGATGCTGACGGCTTTGATGCTCCTTCATTGGCCTATACTAATAATTCAACATGCGAAATCATGGGAACAATTGATCCAGTGATAGTTAGAACTTATACTGCCTGCGGAGGCAATATAACGGTCACATGGTCTGGACAAGATGATTGCGGAAGACCACTCAATTACAACCAAATAGTGGTAGTCAATCCTGCGCCAGTGCCTCAGATAACAGATATCCTTCCTGAAGATACAACCATCGATTGTCAGGATTTAGCTCCATTTGCCATAGCTTTAAATTATTCTAATGGTCTGAGTGACAGATGTGATAGGTCTGGAATAATTATTCCTACAATTAGTAATGCACCTGGTCAGTGTGGTGGCACAGCCGTACTGAGATGGGATGGGGCAGATGTATGTGGATTTAGATTGAATCACACACAAAATATCACAGTATTACCAACGCCGGCAGCGGTCTTTACGAATACACCCGACCCTATATTATCAGTGGCATGTGATGAGTTGCCACCATTGCCGCCCACTTTGTCTTATTCTAATGGGCTTACAGGATTTTGTGCCATCGATGGTTTGGTAGCCGCTATACAAACAGGAGTGCCCAATGCTTGCGGAGGACAGATTCAATATACATGGCAATTTACAGATGTATGTAATCGACCATTAGTATATAATCAAACTGTAACCGTGGAACCAGCGCCCGATCCTGATTTTGTGAACATACCAGATGATCAGTTCTTGCCTTGTCTTCAAGGATTTACACCACCACCACCTTTGGATTATACCAATGGGCTTATGCCTCCATGTAGAGTTTCAGGCAGTGTCAATCCTACGATACAAAACAATGGTAATTCAAGAACCTATACATGGACATTTACAAACACTTGTACAGGAAACACCATAGAGGCCAATCAGACGGTCACTATTAGTCCAGTCCCTGATATTGTTGCTGACCCCACACAGATTAATATTTGTACGGGAGAATTATATGATTTACAAGACATAGATGTGACAGATTTGAATGGTACAAATATCACTTTGACCTATCACAATGGCACACCAGCGAACGCATCGAACGAAATGCCTACTTCCTTGATATTTACACAATTCATTTCTACCTATTATATTTTGGCTACCAATGAATTTGGTTGTACCGATGAGGTGAGAATAGACTTTAATACAGTATTTCCAGAATTGGCGGGTACAGGGCAAGCAGTTTCGTTTTGTAATGATGGGCGAATAGTAAATCTTTGGAATTACTTAACACCCCCCTACAATCCTAATGGAACATGGAGTGATGAAGACGGGTATGGTATAGATGTTTCAGATCCTATGAATGTAAGTTTGGCGGGCCTTTCGGCCAATAATTATATACTCTATTATACAGTCCCTTCCGATAATGAATGTGACGATGCACAAAGTTTTATTCAAATAGAATTGATTGATCCAGGAGATTATATTTTGTTGAGCTCTGTATGTTCCCCTGATTTTTCTACCTATACGGTCACATTAAATGTATTTGGCTACAATGTCACATCTAATGTAGGAACAGTGACCACTTCAGGGCCCAATGTCATCATATCTAACATCCCTATTGGAAGTGATGTTATTCTTACTTTTGCTTCAACATTTGGAGATTGTGGAAATGAGACTTTAACAGTGAGTCCGCCGCAATGTAATTGTCCTACAATAGCCCCGCCGGTATCAGGTGGCAATAGAACAGCTTGCCAAGGCAGCAATAATGTAGCTTTGACAGTAACTGTACAGTCTGGTTTGACTGCGGATTGGTATGATGTGCCTTCTGGTGGTACGGCATTAGTCACCAATACATTGACTTACACACCACCTACAACTGTTTTAGGACCAAGGACTTATTATGTAAATGCTATTGATCCCCAAAATGGATGTTTTAGTATTAGAGTGCCTATTATTCTAACAGTGGTGGCCAATCCAACTGTAAGAGACACCGTTTTGGCCCGTTGTGACGATAATGGAGATGGATTTTTATCTTTTGATTTGACAGAAACCCATCCATTGGTTTTTGCTGGAGGAGGAGTAAATTTTGAATATTATGCAACATTAGCGGATGCCCAAAATATAACCAATCCTATCAGTTCACCTTATACCAATACAACGGCAGATCAGACAATATTTGTTCGAGTCATCAACAATAATGGATGTTCTTCGATAGCCAGAGTTATATTAAGAGTACTTCCGCTGCCTAATAATGGGGTAGAAGTTACTCCAGTGGTTTGTTTTGGTGGAAATACGGGAGTCATTAATGTACTTCCTCCTACCAATGGGTTGGAATTTAGATTGAACAATCTACCATGGAGCATGACCCCGAGTTTCACTGGTCTCACTGCCAACACTTATCAAGTGAGAATCAGAGACATAAGAGGATGTACATCAGTGAGAGATGTAGTCGTAAACGATGGCCAACAAATTACTTTGACAAATTTTACAATAACGTGTAATAATAATGGCACGCCAAGCATAGAAAGTGATGATACTTATGATGTTGCTTTAAATGTGAACGCAACAATAGGTGCCACAGGGACTTATTCAGTTGTTTACAATGGGCAAACTTATGGGCCTTTCCCTTATGGAAGTGCTCAGACAGTTTCTTTACCTGCGGATGGAAGTTCAGGTCAAATCATTGTTAGAGACAATACTACTGGATGTGAATCTACACGTAATATTGGACCACTTGATCATTGTTCAACAACATGTGACCTTACAGTGAATAATTTATCTATCACTTGCGATGATAATAATACAGATGCAGATGCATCTGATGATGAATATACGGTTTCATTTACCGTATCTGGTGTCAATACAGGTGCGTCCTCTAATTTCAATTTGTTGATCAATGGGGTGATAATTTCACAACACACTTATGGAGATGTTGTCACTTTTACCTTACCGGCTGATGGCTCTACACCTATAATTACAGTTAGAGATTTTGCCAATATCAATTGTTTTACTGATATCCCAGTGGGTACGCTGAATGGGTGTTCGGGAGCATGTAGTATCTCTTATACCATCACAAATATTGTGTGTAATGACAATGGTACCATCAACGACCCTGCTGACGATACATTTACGTTTACCATAAGGGCAACAGGATTCAATATTTCCAATAGTTGGACTATCCAAGGCACAACTGATACTTATGCGTATAACACTAATGTCAATTTAGGACCATTTTTAATCAGCAATGGCAATAGAGTTTTCACAATTGTGGATAGCGCAGACCCTACATGTACAACAACTGCGACTGCAATAGCCCCTAATGCGTGCTCGGAGCCGTGTGTACTTAATGTCAGTAATTTGGTCATAGGCGACTGTAACAATAATGGTACTAATAATACTGAAGCGGACGATACTTTCAGCGCTTCTTTTACAGTAAACGTAGTCAGTGGAAGCACTAATTTCTTCAACGTGCGGTGGGGGACAAGAACTTTTGGCCCTTTCACTTATGGTCAAAATATAACAATTCCTGGCCTTCCAGCCAATGGCACTAATTTGGTTTTAGTGATTACCGATGGCGTAAATTCAGGATGTGAAACAAGCGTTACCGTCAGTCAAAACCCTTGTTCTCAATGTGTACAAACGGCCAATGCAGGAGATGACATACAATTGACTTGTGATCAAAACACAGCCACGCTCACAGGTACTGCCTCTCAAACAGGAGGCGTATTTGTATGGACAGGGCCAGGTGGTTTCAATCGTCAAGGCCAAACTGTTACAGCCTCTCAAGCGGGAACATATATTTTGAGCGTCACCTTCCCAGATGGTTGTGTCGCCTCGGATGAAGTTGTTATCTCAGTAGATGCGGCTGTTCCAGTAGCTAATGCAGGGCCTAATCAAGAGCTAACATGTTTGGTGACTTCGGCAACATTGACAGGTTCAACTAATATCACGGGCAATGTGGAATACATTTGGACCAATGCAGCGGGTACAGTCATCGGCAATACCCAAACCATAACAGTAAATGCCATCGGATTCTATTACTTAGAAGTACTTAATACTTCAAATAATTGTAGGTCTGGAAAAGATGAAGTTGAGGTCTTTAACAGAAATCAGCAATTGACATTCAATAGAAGGTCTCCGCAATGTAATAATAATAATACATCAACAGTTGCCACAGACGATTTTTACATTATTACATTCAACTTAGCCAATTCGACAGGAGCGACCAATACATTCAAGATATTTTTCCAAGGTGTAGAGGTGGGGACTTACAGTTATAATACAGATATTCAGCTGCCGCCAGTCGCTGCGGATGGAAGTGTAAGAACATACGTTTTCATAGATGATGTGACAGGTTGCCAAACAACAACGGATATTGGTCCATTAGATCCTTGTTCCACAGATTGTGAAATTACAATAAATAATTTTGTGGCTACATGTTTTGACAACGGAACTGAATCGGACGAAACAGACGATTATTATGAAATTTCATTTTCGGTGACAGGAGTCAATAACAGTGTTAGGTTTAGAGTATTGGTTGATGGTGTAGAGTTCAATACATATACGTATGGTTCTACAGTCAATTTAAGATTTGATGCCAATAGAACTTCCCCATTTGTGGAGGTGCGAGATGCTAATATATCTGGTTGTCAGATTGTGGTGCCGATTCCTACACTCAATCCTTGTTCTTCTACTTGCGATATATTTACAGCCGTGAGTAATATAAGATGTAATGACAATGGAACAATCAATGATCCGAGCGACGATATTTTCTTTTTTGATTTAGAAGTCTCAGGTCTCAATGTGACAACAGGCTGGATTGTAGAAGGAGAAACAGATATAAGACCTTACAACACAGTAATTACTTTAGGGCCATTCCCAATATCAGGAGGTAATCTTAATTGGGTCATTATAGATGCGGAGACTGCAGATTGTAATAGAGCGCTTTCAGTAGCGGCACCAGCAGTATGCAGTGAGCCTTGTGTATTGAATGTGGCCAATATACAGCCTTTACCCTGTAATAATAACGGAACAGGTAATACAGATGCTGATGATATTTTCAGTGTAAGATTCATTGTGAACCGAGTGAGTGGAAGTACATCTACTTATTCCGTGCGATACAATGGACAAACTTTCGGCCCATACAATTATGGAGATGTCGTCACGGTCAACAATTTGCCTGCGAATGGTACAGAACTGGTCTTATCTGTTGCGGATGACAATAATGCAGGCTGTACCACCGAGGTGAGAGTACGTCAGTTTCCATGTTCTACATGTCCGCAAACGGTGGATGCTGGACTTAATCAAAATATCACATGTGATGTCAATACGGTGACATTGACAGGTACAGCTTCAGAAATGGGAGGTACTTTTGTGTGGTCGGGCCCTGGAGGCTTTAATCAAACTGGTCAGACAGTAACAACGTCCATACCGGGTATTTATACTTTGGTAGTGACCTTCCCTAATCAATGTATCAAACAAGCGACCGTAGAAGTAACACAAGATGCAGATGTGCCCGTAGCGAGTGCTTCTGGAGATCAAATACTCAACTGCTTAGTGAGTGAAGTTCAATTGATAGGGATAACAAATCTATCAAATAATGTCACGTTTACGTGGAAAGACAGTGATGGAAATATTATAAGTACCAACAGAACCCTTGTCACACGTGAGCCAGGAGTTTATACTTTTGAAGTGATTAATAATTCAAATAATTGTGTATCAGCACCCGCAAGAGTTACCGTGATTGAAGATATTGAGGAGCCGGCTGCCGTTATTATTGCCGATCCGGGTACTATTTTGGATTGTGTGGTGGGCACTGTGACTTTGTCTGGTCAACCTGTAGCTCATGTTATTTTCAATTGGCAAACAGGCGAGACCTTTGTCAACAATGCACCTTCTATCAATGTTACTCAAGAAGGGATAATCACCATGATTGCCATAGATACACTCAATGGCTGTCAAGGTATATCATCTATAGAAATCATAGATTTACAAGCTTATCCTATTTTGGAAATTGAAGAGCCTGAAGCCATAACATGTGTCAATAATGGCGTTACTATCAATGCATCCAATTCGCCATCTGGACCTAATTTGGTATTTACATGGTACAATCAAAACAATAATATAATTCTCGGCGAATCCGGAAATACATTGTTTGTGACAACACCCGGTACCTACTATGTTCAATTAATTGATACACTCAATAATTGTAGCAATAGAGACACAATCATCGTGGAAAGAATAGGCGATTTTCCAAACATTCAAGTATCTCCAGATCAAACATTAAATTGTGGAGTGAATACGACGACTTTAACAGCCAATGTAGTCAACCCTACTACTCCTTTTACTTTGGTGTGGAGCACTGTCAATGGTAGCATAACTTCGCCAGTAGATAGAAACAATATCAATATTGCTGGTCAAGGCTCCTATTTTGTGCGAGCTGTATATACCATTTCTGGATGCGCAACTACTGGAAGGGTAGAAGTAGTGGTCAATAGAGACTTCCCAAGTGCGCTAGAAATAGAAGCATTTGATGAAAATTGTGTTGGCGAGAACGATGGACAATTGGCCATTAGAGCTGTGACGGGTGGTCAAGAGCCTCTCACATTCTTTCTTAATGGAACAAATAGGGGTACTTCTAGAGTGTTTTCACCATTAGCACCTGGCAATTACAATATCGAAGTGCGAGATGCCAATGGTTGTACATTTAGAACCACGGCCAACTTGAGTCCGGGTAGAAACATTACTTTGACTGGAATATCGCCCATAGAAATAGTATTCAATCAGTCTGAAATACTAGAACTTGTGACCAATCTAAGCCCAGATGAGATTGCCTCAGTAAGATGGACGCCGCCTACCTATTTGTCATGTGATACGTGTCTTGTGACCAGTATTCTTGCACGCGAGAACATAACTTATTCCGTAGAAATTATTGACATCAATGGATGTAGTGAAACAGTCAATATCACAATAAGAGTGAGGGAAAATACGATTATCACTATACCTAGTATATTTAATCCAGGTAGTAATTCTCAAAACAATAGATTTACGGTATATGGCAACGAAGCGGTAGAAGAAATTCTTAAACTTTCCGTATATGATAGATGGGGTAATCTAGTATTTATTAAAAGGAACTTCCCGCCTAATGATCCTTTGGAAGGATGGGATGGCCGTTTCAATGGTCAAGATGTAGTGCAAGGAGTTTATGTTTATGCAGTGGAATACCGAACACCATTTGGCGTTAAAGTGCAAGCAGGAGATGTGACGGTGATAAAGTAAGTGTTTTTTCATACAATATTAGAAAGATTTAGACTTTTTCAGAGCAGTATTAATCTATTACAATAGCTAGACTATAGATATAGATGAATACTGCTTTTTTTTATTTTAGAATAAATTATTCAGCTTTCTAGAAAGTCAGGTCATTTGGAAAATCTCTCTATTCACTTAATCAAAATTCTAATTCCTCCCATTGACGTTTTCTATCCGTAATGATTGATTTTGGTTGGTCATTGATATAAAAATGCGTGATATTCTTTTGTTCTGGAAAATAGTCCGTTAAAAGACTGTTTTTTATCTTAATATTTTTAGGTGTGTCCACATTTTTGGCTATTAAATAAATCCATATGACATCACTTTCAACTTCATATCCAACATAACTTATTGCTACTTTTTTTTGATTGACCCACCAAAAGTGATGACTCAGGGCGTATTTGTCTAACCATACCTCAAGACTATCTGAAGGCGTACCTTTGGCAAGATTTATTTTTGAACCATATTTTTTGGATAGGGCTTCTTCCATATCGTCCCAAAATACTTTTTGGGCTATTTCTATTGTTCTATTGTCGGGTTTGTAGTGGGCATCCGTCACAGAAACATAAAAAGGATGTGTCATAGTTGTGCCCATTGACAGGCATGAATTCAACAGTAAATACAAAAGCGTGAAAATCATAAAAAATCTTTTATAAGCCATCAACGATAATTTTAATACCTTTGTTTCGGTAAATTAGCTCCTATTTTGTATTATTTGCATCAATTATTATATACAAAAAATAAATATTTCTTTTCTTTGTACTCTAAATCAATACAATGAACACATTTGAATTATATTTTACTTTAGGTTTAGAACACATTTCTGACCTCAATGCATTTGATCACATCCTTTTTATCATTGTTTTAGTGTGCCTGTATTCGTGGAAAGATTGGAAAAAAATACTTCTTTTGGTGACTGCATTTACGGTAGGGCACACTCTCACTTTGGCTTTGGCTACACTCAATATAGTGAGTATTTCCGAACCAATGATAGAGTTTTTTATACCCTTGACTATAGCATTAACTGCGTTGTACAATATTTATAAACCTATCATTCCTAAGTCAAAATTTACTATTAATTATGGAATGGCCTTGATATTCGGGCTCATACATGGGTTGGGGTTTTCTAACTATTTAAAATCATTATTGGGGCAAGAAGTTTCTATTTTTCAACCTTTATTGGCTTTTAATGTTGGATTGGAAGTAGGTCAAATTTTTATAGTTGTAATTTTTTTATTTTTATTATCCATAGGTACATTCTTTTTCAAACCGAGCCATCGAGATACCATCATTTTTGTATCTTCAGTAATATTGGGAATGGCATTTATGTTGATGATTGAGACAAAATTTTGGTAAATGAATAGAATATTTTTTATACTTATAATCCTCAGTTTAGGAGGGATTTCGAATGTGAATGCACAAACTAAAACCCGTAAACATGCCCATAAGTTTGAGCAATTGGGCACTATGTTGCGTTCTCCTAATGTGTATAGGAATGCCGCAGGAGCTCCGGGACATCAGTATTGGCAACAAAAAGCAGACTATGAAATTGAAGTAGAATTGGATGATGAGAATCAATCCATCAAAGGACAAGAAAAGGTAACATACTATAACAATTCTCCCGATCCTTTGCAATACTTATGGCTTCAATTGGATCAAAATCAAAGAGCGAAAGATTCTCAAACTCCCAAAGTGACACCTTCTGGTATGAGAGAAAGGTTGTCTGTAGTAGAATTGGAAAGAATAGTAGGTCATGATTTGGATATTGGTGTCCATATTCATCACGTCAAAGATGCCAAAGGTCAAAATATTAAATATACTATCAATTATACAATGATGCGTATAGATCTTCCTACGCCTCTAAAGCCGGGAGAGAAGTTTGAATTTAATATTTCTTGGAGTTTCAATATTCACGATAGAAGGAGTTTTATTGGGGGAAGATCAGGTTATGAATTTTTCGAAAAAGATGGAAATTACATTTACACAATGGCAGAATGGTTTCCGCGCATGGCTGTATATTCTGATTTTGAAGGATGGCAAAACAAACAATTTTTGGGATCAGGAGAATTTGCACTAGCTTTTGGGGATTACAAAGTAAAGATTACAGTACCCGAAGACCATATGGTGGCCTCTACGGGTGTGTTGCAGAATCCGTCGAAGGTGCTTTCGCCAAAGGAAATGGAGAGATGGAATCAAGCTCAAAATTCGTATAAAGATCCAGTCATTATTCGCACTCAAAATGAAGCCGAAGAGCTTGAAAAACAAAAAGCTAAAGGCAAAAAAACATGGATTTATCATGCAGAAAATGTCAGAGATTTTGCATGGACTTCGTCACGAAAATTTATTTGGGATGCCATGGCTGTCAAGTTGAGTGGAAAAAATGTTATGGCTATGTCTTATTATCCGAAAGAGGCCAATCCACTTTGGGAGCAGTATTCAACTAAAGTTGTAGCACATACATTACATTCTTATTCAGCAAGGACTTTTGACTATCCCTATCCCGTGGCCATATCTGTCGAGGCATCCAATGGTATGGAATATCCCATGATATGTTTTAATTATGGCAGACCCGACGCCGATGGTACATATTCAGAAGGTATCAAAAACGGAATGATTTCGGTGATTATTCATGAAGTGGGGCACAACTATTTTCCTATGATTGTAAACTCTGATGAAAGGCAATGGACATGGATGGATGAAGGGTTGAATACTTTTATGCAGTTTTTGGCCGAACAAGAGTGGGACAGAAACTATCCAAGTCAGCGCGGTCCTGCACATAAAATTGTGGACTATATGAAAGGTGACCCTATGAAGCTCGAACCTATCATGACTAATTCGGAGAATATTATACAATTTGGGGCTAATGCTTACGCAAAACCTGCCACAGCACTCAATATTTTGCGTGAAACCATTATGGGCCGTGAACTTTTTGATTTTGCATTCAAGACTTACGCCCAAAGGTGGATGTTTAAGCATCCTACACCCGATGATTTTTTCCGTACCATGGAAGATGCCAGTGGCGTGGATTTAGACTGGTTTTGGAGAGGTTGGTTTTTTGGTACCGATCCTGTAGATATCTCTCTTGAAGATGTACAGTATTTCAAAATAGATGATCGAACTCCTCAACAAAAGGCTGAGGACAACAAAATGGTCTATGACAAAGAGGAAACCCATATTTCTAGAATAAGAAATGCCAAGGATATAACTACAACTTATTTGGAAAGGGATTCATCTACTTTAGATTTTTATAATTTGTTTGATCGCTTCGAGGTCTTCGATGAAGATATTGCGCAGTATGACAAACAGCAAAAAACATTGACGGATAAGGAAAAATATTTTTTAGAAAAGAATTATAATTACTATCTTCTCAAGTTCAAAAATGAAGGGGGATTGGTTATGCCTGTTATAATTGAGTTTACTTTTGCTGATGGAAGCCAACACGTAGAATATCTACCAGCAGAGATTTGGAGAAAAAACGAGGAAGAATTTTCAAAAGTTTTTGCTTTTGAGCAAGAAGTTATTCAATTCAAGTTGGACCCTTTTAGGGAAACTGCAGATATTAATGAATCCAATAATTCATGGCCAAGACAAGTCACCATGAGTAGATTTGAACAATTTATGTCCACAGGTGGCAGACGTGGTGGTATGCCTCAGATCAGCCCAATGAAAAAACAACTTCAACGACAACAGGCCAAAGAAAGTCAAGAATAATGCTTGATTTTTAAATTATATGACATGAATGGTTTATTTAAGGTTATAGCTCTTTTTACTTTACTCTTTGGTTGTAGGGTTTATAGTCTATCACAAAACACAAGTGAACTCCATTTGACAAGTGAGCTCAAAGAAATGCCCTATAATCTTTACGATGTCATCAGGGCAACAAATCGAGAAAATCCACAAGATACCACGGAGGGAAGTCATCATAAACAATTAGAAAAAATAAACCTTATGTGGGGCAGTAAGCTTTTCCCCACAGGTCTTACGCATGACCTCGGGCGAGGTATCACTGAGTATGTACAAAAATTTGTAAGTGAAGGATTTAAGAACTGCAATCCACAATTATGGACAGAATTAGGCCCAATTGGCAAGCCAGAAAAAGCCTTTTCTTCCGGTGGCTCGGGACAAATACATGCCATAAGGTGTAGCCCTCAATATTTAATAGATAAAACCGTATATGCAGCATCTAATTGGGGCGGATTGTGGAGAAAAGTAGGAGATACACCATGGCAAATGCTCAATACTGATACTCAATTGCCTTTTACTTCCGTTTCGGATTTGGCTATTGATTATCAAAACACACAAACAATATATATCACCACTGGCGATGCAGAAATGAGCATAGGTCATCACGCTCAAAATCATGATGGCGCACCCAGTAAAATGACACCTTTATTCACGGCTGGAGTGTGGCGTTCGAGAGATGGTGGTGAATCTTGGCATCCCATTAATGGAACTGCTGAGCAGTCTTTACTCAATAATTTTATAGATGGGGGGACTATCAGAAAAATATTAATTCACCCTGAAAATCCCAATATTTTATACATCAATTCTAGTGAAGGTATTTTCAAAACAAGTCAGGCGAAAAGTAATTATCCTCAATGGAGCCAAGTTTTATCTACCCCAAATGATAAAGAATTAAAAGGACTAGAGTTTAAGCCTCAAAAACCTTCAACAATATATGCGAGTGGTACAGATATTTACATTTCAACCAATGATGGTAAAAGATGGAAGTCCATGACAGGACCTAAGACTGGCTTAGATTTGTTTCAATTAAGTGATGATTTTATGGTAGATCGCATCAATATTGCGGTCACAGAAGCTAATCCAGAGGTGGTTTATGCCTACATAACGGGTACAATGAAAGAAAATGAGGCTCGTACTCCGCGACTCTACATCTATAAGTTTGATGGTAAAAAGTGGCAAGAAATTTTGGTTCAAACAGATAAAAGCAATAGCAAATTCATAACGCCTACGCGCACCCCCATCATTTGTAGTCCTACTCAAGAAGATAATGTGTGTTTTGGTCGAGAAATTCTTTGGGGAGGCACACAAATTACCAACAAAGCTGTAAGATTGACTGGCTATAATTCTGGAAATATTCATGCAGACATCCATGCATTGGCCTTTATTCCTGGAGAAAATAAGATATGGATAGGCTCCGATGGAGGAGTGCACACTAAAGATTTGAATTTTCAAAATTCAACACGGGGTGGGGAAGATATCAGCGAAGGATTGGCTGTAAAAACAATTTATAAATTTGATGACAGCTCGGATGCTAATGACAAAATTTTGATAGGGAGTCAAGATACTGGAACCGATGTCTTTAAAGATGGAATTTGGACCTTTGTTGATGGAGGTGATGGCTATAATGGCAAAGTAGATATGAAAACTGGATTGGCTTTTTACAGTATGAATATGCGTTTAATGGCCTATAATTGGGGGAGAAAGCACAATAATGAAAACACCTTGCCCAAAGACCCTACAACCAATGAAACTGCCATGATTCGCGGTACATTCGATATGAAAAATCATCCACTAACAGAAAAAATGATTTTTTCAATGACAGAGCTTTATGAAAGACAACATCATAATCCCGCTCACGTTAAGGAATCTCCTGATTCTTTATGGTCTATAAGGTCGGATATAGGTAAATTTGTACAGCATCAATGGCGGCGCCAACTGACAGAGTTTGATATTTCTAGTTCCAATCCTGAATTTTGGATGATTGCGCTCTCTGGTACTCAAGTTCAAGAAACACAGTCTCTCAAAAAACTTATAGTGGCACCTAAATTATTTAGAGCTATCAATGGCCCTTGTATGGGGGTTGAAGATTTCAATACGCGCGCTTGTTTTGAGGATATTACCCAAAATTTAATTAATAGTGGCGCAGTTTTGAAAAACTATGGATATACAGAATGGGAAGGTCAATCCTTAACACCCGTCATGACCTCAGTATTGATTCATCCAGAAAATCACCTAAAAGCTTGGGTGACATTCACGGGGTATCAATCCAATGTAAAAGTGTGGGCGACCAATGATGGCGGTGACACGTGGTACAATGAAGACCCGCACGGAAGCTTAAATAATTTGCCGGTCAATGATATTGTTTTTCAAAAAGGATCTTTGGATAGACTTTATGTGGCCACTGATGCGGGCATCTATACCAAAGATAGTCGAACTCAGCATTGGACTAAATTTTGTTCATTTCCCAATGTTATTGTGACCCATTTGAAAATAAATTATTGCAATAGAAAACTAAGAGCATCTACTTTTGGTAGAGGACTTTGGGAAATGGATTTATTGGCAGAGAGTGAACCTTCTTTAGGTAATGCAGAATTTATTGTCAACGAAAACACTGAATGGAATATGTCGAGAGGTATAGATAAACACATCAGAATATCATCTGGCACTACGCTTCGACTGACTGGAAACGAAAAAAATCCTCTTATTTTCAGTATGCCACAGTATGCCCGCATCATCATAGAACCCAATGCTTTTCTAGTATTGGACAATGCTCACATCACCAATAATTGTGGAAAAGCGTGGGAGGGTATTCTGGTTCATTCAGAAAATTCTAATTCCATACAATTGGTGAATAAAAGTTCTATTTCTTCTTCGTTAAATGGAGTTTCTGTATTAGGGCCTAAAAATGAGCGTTTAAAAATTCAAGAATTATTTTCAGCCATGATGAAATTTTAGGTAAAAAGTCCTTCTTTTTTATTCCTCATTCCATATTTCCCATGCCTTTTCGGCTTGGTAGATGAGCATATCATACCCATTTTTTGTGGGACATCCTTGTTGTTGGCCTCTTTTGAGGAATGTTGTGACCTCAGGATTGTACACCAAGTCGTAAAGAAATGTTTGCGAATTCATGAGTTCATAGGGTAGGAGCGGACATTCCTCAATGCGGGGATACATGCCCAAAGGCGTAGTATTAATAATGAGTCCATTCTTTTCAAAAAAAGAAGTGCATATATCATCGTAAGTAATGACACCTTTGTTTTTTGACCTGCTCACTATTTGAAAATCAATATTATGGCTTTGAAGTACATGAATGACAGCAGCTGCAGCGCCACCCGAACCCAATATCAGGGCTGAATCTACTTTGGTAATATCTGGAACAAATTCTAATAGAGACTTCTCAAAACCCCATGCATCGGTATTATAACCTACGGATTTCCCATCTTTAAATTTGATAGTATTGACTGAGCCTATGTTTTTTGCAGTTGGGTCAATTTCATCTAAGTAGGGAAGGATGGCTTTTTTGTAGGGAATAGTGACATTGATGCCGGAAAAAGTATGAAGATTAAGATCACACCATTGTTCTATTCGTTCCAAAGGATAAAGTCCATAATGGGCGTCAATATCTTGAATGGCAAATTTATCATTAAAATATTGAGGCGAAAAACTATGGGACAATGGATATCCAATAAGACCATATAATTTGCGCATTTATTTCTTTTTTGGTATCAAGTCTTTGGGTCTCAAATTTTGTTGAATGACGCTTATGGCCTTTATGAGGGCGGCATCATTTTTTAGAAGGTAAGTCCAGTGGTCATTTTCCGAAAGGACCTTTTGTGCTATTTCATTTTTGAAAAGTATCTCATAGTTTTTGAGTTGAGGCCAATCTACTTTTTCTCCATAAGATTTTTCAGAATATTGAGTAAAATCATCATAAAATTTTTGAGGAAGCGACCATGATAAAAATGGGTTAAGTTCTGAAGGTGTTCCATTTTTTATTTTCATTTGATGATAGACAAATTCTGAGATAAGATATTTAATTTTAAAATATTCTGGGTCATTGAGTTGTGAAGGTAAGGGTATAAAAATATCAGGGGTAATACCTCCTTCTCCGTAAAGTGGTCTTTGGTACAATTTGGAAAGGTAAGGTTCAGAAATAGATTTTTTGAGACTATCAGCATTAAACATTTCGCCACTTTTAAATCTCAAATCCACTTCTCTTTCGAACAATTCCCTGTCTTGAAAGTCCCTTTGAATGCACCGGCCCGAAGGCGTAAAATATTTAGCAACAGTGAGCCGAATAGCGCCTCCATTGTTGAGGGCATACTGCTCCTGTACCATTCCTTTACCATATGACCTCCTTCCAATGACAATGCCCCGATCCCAATCTTGGATAGCTCCTGCTATAATTTCGCTGGCTGATGCAGAGTTTTCGTCAATGAGTACCACAATGTTTTGGATATCAAAAAATCTTTTTCCTGTGCTTTTATACTCATTTTTTTTGTTGTTTCTACCTTCTGTATATAACAATAGTTTATCTTTTTCTTCAAAAATTTGACATAAAATATTGATGGCTTCCGGCAGATATCCTCCTGGATTGTCTCTCAAATCAAGTATGAGATGTTGAGATTTTTTTTCACCAAAAAGGACTTCAATTTCTTCCATAAATTCTTTATAGGTTTGAGCCCCAAATTTATTGATTTTGACATATGACGCTCCAATTTCTTTAAGGTGTTTGGATTGAACTGACTTTACAACTATCTCATTGACAACAATTTCTATGGTCATAGGTTGATAATCTCTCAATATTTTGATGCTTAATTTTTCACCAATTTTTTGACTCAAAAGTTGTTTTATGGTATTGTATTCAAGATTTTGACCCGCTACTGCCACATCATTTATACTGATGAGCTTGTCGTAAGGCTTCAGACCGGCTAATGAAGCGGGGCTATTAGGGATAACTCTACTTATCTGTACGGTATCTTGAAAATAATAGTTTTCTACGCCTATTCCAACATAAGCTCCGTTCATGTCATCGTTGATGAGTTGGGTGTCTTCAGGAGACATATATACACTATACGGATCCAATTTTTCCAAAATGGCTTTTATGGCTTCGGCAGTTAAGTCCTCGTCATCTATGTTTTCCACATATTTACTGTCTATGAATCTCAACATTTGCTCTACTCTTCCTTCTCCAAACTCATTTTCTTTTTGCTCTATCCATTGCCAATCTTTTCCATCAGGTTTTTCATTGAGTTTGAAACCAACCATCATGCCCACAGCGATACACGCCGCCAAAATGAGGGGTTGTAAAGTATTATATTTTTTATTTTTGGTATTGTCCAATTTTTATACTATTTTATGTATTGTATCCGAATATTTATGTCCAACTCTTCCATTTATTTGAAAATTGATTCCAAAACATTTTGAATAAGACTATTAGTTTATCTATTTATCCAATTTCGGGCCAAAAAACCTAACTCATAAATAATTTGTTTAAAAATGATAAAATTCAAACATAATTTAATGTTTTGAGTTCCTGTATTGTTGTTTTTAATTGAAATCAAATATGTTATTATATCCCAAAGATATTAAAGAAAAGTTGGAATACAATAAAGTCATTGAGCAAATAGCCAAAGAGTGTCTATCTGAAATGGCCAGGAAGCATTTTGATGCACTGGATATTTTGACGGATTTTGATAGCATAGTGAGATTGCTTGACGAAACAGAAGAATATAAAAAAGCCCTAGTGAGAGGTGAGTATTTGCCTCTTCATCATTTCGAAAGTATCTCTAATGATGTCCATCTCTTACGCAAAGAAGGTTATGTTCTAGAGACTGAAAGTATTAGAAATATCTACACTATTGTACATATGGGGCAAGAGTTGATAAAGCACTTTGATGATTTAGAAAAAAGAAAACTCAATCGTCTTATTTCCGAAATAGTGGGGCATCTTATTATCGATGGCCGAATGACACAGGAGATTGACAGAGTTCTTGATGAAGATGGCGAAGTGAGGCCCAACGCTTCAGAAGAATTGGCGAAAATATCTAAATCTATACGTTCAAAAGAGCGAGAATTGGAAAAAGTCTTCAATAGTACTTTGGAGAATTATAGACAAAAAGGTTATTTGGCCGATACAAGTGAGAGTATAAAAAATGGAAGACGTGTATTGACTGTTGCAGCCGAAAGTAAACGTCGTGTTTCAGGTATTATTCATGATGAATCCAATACAGGAAAGTTATTATATATTGAGCCCGAAGAAGTTATAAATATAAATCTCAGCCTCTATAATTTGCACGCTGAGCGAAGGCATGAAATCTACAAAATTTTGAGACAATTGTGTGGGTTTTTAAGACCCTACGCCGACACATTGTTGATCATTCAAGATGTGCTTATTCGGTTGGATATCATTAGGGCCAAAGCCAAATTTGCTTTTAGAGTCAATGCCATAAAACCCATAATTATCAACAAGCCTGTTTTGGGTATGAAAGTGGCCTACAACACGGTTTTGGCCATAAAAAATGAAATATCAGGCGACCCCGTAATTCCTTTTGATTTGGAACTTTATGGGAATAATAGGATTCTCGTTTTGAGTGGGCCCAATGCAGGTGGTAAATCTGTAACTTTAAAAACTGTAGGCTTACTTCAGCTGATGATTCAATCTGGACTTTTGGTCACTGCTGATGAGAATAGCAATTTTGGTATTTTTAAAAAAATGTTTGTGGACATTGGCGATCAGCAATCTCTTGAAGATGATTTAAGTACTTATTCTTCTCATTTGCAAAATATGCACATGACCACCCAAAATGTGGATGGTGATTCTATGGTCTTGATAGATGAGTTTGGTTCGGGCACCGACCCCAAAATAGGAGGTGCCATTGCTGAATCTATACTTCAAGATATCAATTATAAAAAAGGTTTTGGTGTCATAACCACGCACTATTCTAATTTGAAGTTTTACGCCTTTAAAACCAAAGGTATAGTGAATGGTTCCATGGAGTTTGACAAGGCTAAATTAACTCCTACTTTTCGCATGCACGTGGGAAAACCTGGTAGTTCTTTTGCTTTTGAAATTGCACAAAAGATTGGACTTCATCCACGTATAATAAATTATGCTCAAAACAAAACTGGGAAAAATGAAAAGGCCATAGATGAAATGCTCACCACCTTAATGAGTGAAAAAAAAGAATTTGAAGATAAGTTGGCCGCACTCATTGACAAGGAAGATAGATTGGACAAACTCATCAAATCTTACGAAAGCATGAATTCGGACTTGGACATCAAAAAGAAAAAACTCAAACTTCAAGCCAAAGAACAAGCTACTGTAAAAGTAATTGAACAAAATCAGGAAGTTGATAAATTAATAAAAGAAATAAGAAGAACTCAAAACGCGGCCAAAGCAGAAAAATTGGCCCTTCAACTCAAACACGAAAAGGAAGAAAAACTATCTGCTTTGAAAGAATTAAAAAAGGAAGTTTTTGAAAAGGAAATAGTTCATAATGTGATGCCTCTCAAAGTAGGGACTCATGTGAAAATGCGCAATGGGACTAATCACGGTATCATAGTGAAATTAGACAAAAATATGGCCGAAGTAGAAATGGGTTTTATCACCTTGAAAGTCCCTATTATTGATTTGATAAGCATACATGAACCTATAAAAACTCAAAATGGGCTGAGTGTAAAAACTCAATTGGCCACAGCAGAAAAACCTGATACTAAATTGGATATTAGAGAATATACCAAAATGGACGCGCTACGTATGGTTCAGGACTTTATGGACAGAGCACTTCTTAATAATTGTTATGAGGTTAAAATCATCCATGGTATAGGAACAGGTGTCATGAAGCGCGAAGTTCGAAAAATTTTAAAAGAATATAAAGATGTAAAAGAAGTTTGGCATCCTGAACCAGAACAAGGAGGCGAAGGTGTGACTTTTGCTAGGTTTTAGATAAAAATTGTCATTTTGGATACAATAATATAGAAAAATAGACCTAAAATATTAAAAATTTGTAATTTTACACTCAAATATAAATTCACTTATAATGTTAAAGAACC
>CAZBCV010000038.1:0-19537 GCA_964490495.1 uncultured Aureispira sp.
CTAACTGATTCAACGCATTATAGAGCCAATCCATGCAAAAAATAATAACAACAAAAACAGAAAGAACAGATATAAGATATAAATGAAGATGGACTTTATTATCACAATTACTTTTGAAGACCTGTCAAAAAATCTAACATAGACACTTAACAAATAAGTTATATTAAAACCAACACATACTAAAACTATAATATCTTCTCTAAAAAATATTTGTAAAAAGATACCAAAGATATATGCCAAAGTTTGAATGCCCGTAATATAAGAATTGAGTACAATGATTTCAAAATAATTATACTTACTGTGTCTAAAAAACAGAAATGTTGATAATGAAAATATAGGAACGAGCATTAAATTTGTAAATGCGAAATTATCAATACACCATTTGACAACATGGCTGAGGCTTTCAGAAATTCTATCAGGTTCATCATTTTCAAAACCAGTTTTCAACCCTAAAAGAAAATCTCCCAAAAAAGTTTCAGAACCTACCCACTTGGCCATGACAAAATAAACTGTGGAAAGTAAAAACACAAAAGCGATGGGCTTGAAATAAGGCTTTCTTTTCCCTTCAAGATAATTTTTTATGGCTGTATTCGGCCTTATTAAAAGTTCAATTATAGTAAATAAAAATCCTTTTTGAATTTGAAACACACTAGCCACAAATTCTGTCAGAAAAGTATTATAATTGATACGGCCTACATTTGCACTTTGCCCACAATTCTGGCAAAAGTTTTCACTTATTGGGTGATGACAATTTTTACATTCCATTACTTCCTCAAACTCTCAAACAGCCAATTGGCTAGTGCCTGTCTATTAGTATGAAGCAACAATCTCTTTTGGTCTGATGCGTTTCGGATATTCGCCAATTCTATAAAAAGCATCGGTGGTTTCACGGCACGAACCATATATATACCTCGATCTTCAACAAATCCTTTATAGCCCCTACCCTTTTGGTGTTCGTCATATTTTTTTTGGAAAACCTCTTGTGCATTGAGGGCCATAGTTTTACTTTTTGGACTGTTGCCATTGTAGTAAAAAAACACATCTTGCCTTTTTTCAGCAGACCTTGAATCCACGTGAATTTCAATGGCTTTATGGGTTTTGTATCCCATTTTTTCATATTGGTTGTAGAGCTGATTCACTGTATAGGCCCTATCTCTCAATCTGGTTTTTTGAGACCTTGATATGAGTGACTTTCCTAATGTCTTTTCGTCTGTGTCACAATTGAGATATTCTTCATCTCTCACACCATCATATGGGTCCTGCACTATCATCTCCACCGTAGCACCATGTTGCAATAAGTTGCGTGCCAATCTCAAAGCCACATCATAGGCATATTCATCCTCGCACATCATTTTTGGGCATGTCGTGCACACCGCACCAGGATCAGGTCCTCCATGTCCACTGATGATATAAAACACTTGCCCTGCTAAACTATAATCTTCAATATTGATCTCTTCATATTTAGACCCCATCAAAGGTACTGTAATCTGTTTTATGCCCTTTTTACTTAAATCCAACCCATGTGGCGCTAGTGCTGATTTTGATACTTTACTTGAAGATGTAGTCATCACTTCTGAAACCTCAATCTTTGATTCAATCCTTCCATTTTCACTATCACAATCAAACTCTGCCATAGGCACCCACAATCGATTATTGGAAGTAAAATGCTGGTCTCTAATACCTACTTTCAGTAAATCTAAATTAAGTTTTTCTATTTTTTTTGCCACTTCCCAATCGTCTATGCCTATTGTGCTCCTTATACTCTTACCATTATAAGAAACAATCATAAGTGGTAATTTGTATATTTTGCCTGCAACAAGATAACTTTTTGAATTCATTCTATTTAGGGTATAAAACTCATCCAAATTACAATCATGGGGAGTCAAAAGATGTCTTTTCAAAAGTTCTCCCGCATTTTCTCCTTTTTTCACCTTCGCAATTACATGATTGTCTGTTCCATTTGCGTTCAGAGAAAGCCCAATAAATAGCAGTAGAAAAATAAATATATTTCTCATAAAATTCGGTTTAAGTACATTAATAGCGCAAAGATACATATTATATTTTAAACTAATATGATTTTTTGTGCCTAATTTGCTAAATCCTTTATAAAAAATTCACTAAGTCACCTTCTAATACGCAAAAATTGGATTTTTTATTGCACGTCATGTGCTGACAAAACACCCTAATCGGTTATTGTTGATTAGTTTTTTTATACAACCAAAGTAATGATAAGCTCGATTTTATGCTCCAAATTATTTAATGAGCACTTCCCCTGGATATAATGAGTCGTCTGGGAGACTTCTTGTCAATTGCGGTTTGAAGGAAAATATATTGTATTTAAGATAAACACCTACGTAAGTGAACCAATCGTTTTTATCACTGCGACCTCTTTGGGTTCCGGGCAAAACATTTACGGGGTCAGTGCTTAAGAATTCACCTGTTCTATTGGACAATTTAGCCCCCAAAATATTACCAGAATTCACCAAAACATCATATCCTGGATAGGCCGTACTAACGTCATCTAAATAATCAGTGTAGGTTTTTCTAGGAGCAAATATCATACCTAAAGCCAATCTTTTGGATATGTCAAATTCAAAACTCCCCCCCAAAACTCTTGCAAAACTATTCAAACTATAAGGTCCAGAACCGTAATTAGGAATATTCTGACCCTCTGTACCCAATGGTTGCAATCTCACCCATTGTCCCATATAGTCAGTATGTGGATCAAAATTAAAATAAGAGTATCCAAAATTAAAATAAAGCCTCAATTTGTATTTGTCTAAAAAAGGTGCAAAACGGTTGATCAACAAAGAAGATTGAACAGATATTTCATTTACAGGTGATACAAAACTTAAATTTCTCAACCTTCTTGAATAGGAATCTGAATACATATCATCACCAGAAATTCTACCTTTCATATATCCCAATTCTATTGATATCCATGGATTGAAATTATATCCAACAGAAAGACCCCAAGATAAATTAGCTGGGCCAAAGCTCAAATTGATAGGTTGCGGCGCTAAATCCCCTTGATAATACATGGCGCCTCCATGCATCTTAGTATAAATACTTTGACTGCGACTGTTAACAAACAACCCTAGCATCACAACCAATAAACACCATCTATTTTTCATTTACTATTTTTGGGTTATCATTTAGACGCACAAAATTAATACAATATACATATTCAAGACTCAAAAAAATAGATATTATTGTGTAATGTCAAAAGAATTACAAAAATCCATTTTTATAAGTTATCACATAGGGGTAGGCATTTTTTAAGATTTATTCTATTCTAAAACAAATAAAAACCATACTTTTGTCCTTTTTGCAAATTTAATGAACATGGACAATTATAAATTTATAGCACCACCCGTATTTACTGACAATATCATCGTATTTGGCATATTAATGGGAATTTTAGCCTTCGTTTTTTATACATCTAATAGCGAAAATCCTTTTTGGAAAAAATTTTATAAGTTTTTCCCTTCTTTATTAATGTGTTATCTTTTACCCTCCATATTGAGCTCTTTAGGGTGGATAGCTCCAGAATGGAATGTTTTAGATGCTAGTGGACAATATCTTATAGATGAAAATGATAAGCCTGTCACAGAAAAGCTCTCATTATATTTTATTTCATCGCGAGTCTTATTGCCCGCGGCATTGGTTTTACTTATACTAAGTGTAGATATCAAAGCATTAATTGGTTTGGGCAGTAAGGCGTTAATAATGTTTTTTACAGGGACTGTTGGAATTATTATAGGTGGCCCCATAGCCATTTTAATAGTAGGTCTTTTTTCTCCAGAGACAGTGGGCGGAGAAGATGCTCAGGCTGTATGGCGAGGATTGACAACTGTTGCAGGTAGTTGGATAGGAGGCGGAGCTAATCAAGCGGCAATGTTAGAAATATATAAGTATGACATGGATAAGTTTGGATCCATGCTGCTCATAGACATAGTGGTGGCCAACATATGGATGGCCGTACTTTTATGGGGTATAGGAAGACGAGAAGCCATAGACAAATGGCTAAAAGCTGACAATTCGGCGATAGAAAATCTCAAGAGAAAAGTTTCAGAATATAGCGCATCCGTCACCAGAGTTCCCAGTTTAAAAGACTACATGATAATTTTAGGAATAACCTTTATATCTGTTTCAATAGCACACCTTGCAGCCAATTATTTACCACCATTTTTAATTGATATATTTCCTGCCATAGGAGATAAATCCAGTATGGTGAGTACTTTCGGCGAAGGATTCTTTTGGCTTGTGACGGTTTCAACTATTTTGGGTATTATTTATTCATTTACTCCTCTCAAAACATACGAAGGCGCTGGAGCGAGCAAAATAGGTAGTGTTTTTATTTATATTCTTGTGGCGACTATTGGTATGAAAATGGATTTAGGCTCTATATTAGAAAACCCTGGATTGATAGGCGTGGGATTGGTTTGGATGGCTATTCATGTAGCGCTGTTATTTTTAGTCGCTAAAATAATAAGAGCTCCATATTTCTTCTTGGCAGTAGGGAGTAAAGCCAATGTAGGCGGTGCAGCATCTGCGCCCATCGTTGCTTCTGCCTTCCATCCTTCTTTGGCAAGTGTTGGCGTAATTTTGGCAATATTTGGGTACATCATAGGTACTTATGGTGCAATTTTATCAGCTGTATTGATGGAAGCTGTTTCTAAAACTTTATAAAGTCGTACACAATTATTTTAATAAAAAAAAATTAGTGGACAAAAACCAAACCCTAAATACCAAATCATAATATATTATAAAATAAACCAATATGATTATAAGTTTTGAAAACAAATTTTTGTTGAGTATAATATTTCATAAAAAACAAAATGATAGTTACTAAGAGTTTCCTTTATAACCATATTCATGAATATGACACAAAAAGTTAAAGAAAAAATATCATACACCTATACATTTAACAGTCATAATGTCAGACGAAAATAGCCATTATCTGACAATATGTTAAACTAATGAAACAATAATCTATTTGGTACATTTATTGAACAGACTATTCCACTTGGCCATTTGTGACATAAACAATCCCACAATTATAATTTTGGCCTTATAACAAATAATAAAAAAATAAAATTCATGTTTGATAATAAATTTTTAATGACTATGAATGACGAAGACCATGGAGAAGCCCTTCCCGTCATTACTTTAGGTGATGATGAATTAAAATTTGATGATACATATGGCCCATCAGTGCCCATAATTGCCCTAAAAAATACTGTACTATTCCCTGGAGTTGTAATTCCAATCACAGTAGGCAGAGACAAGAGCATCAAAGCCATTCAAAAAGCAGACAAAAGTGATAAATTTATTGGTGTTATCACACAAAAAGACATGGATGCTGAAGACCCACAGCCCAATGATCTTCATACTGTTGGTACTGTAGCACGCATCATGAAACTATTAAAAATGCCTGATGGGAGCACAACAGCCATACTACAAGGAAGAAAGAGATTTACACCAAAGCTATTTGTGGAAAATAGTAAATTTTTAGAAGCCGAAATTGAAATATTGAACGATAAGGTTCCCACAAAAGACAATGAATACAATGCCATTATTTCCACAATAAAAGACTATGCTAAAAAAATAGTGGATCTTTCGCCTCATATTCCAAATGAAGCTGTGATTATGCTTCAAAACATTAAAAACTCAGGGTTTTTACTTAATTTTATTACTTCTAATATGAATTTGGAAGTCAACATAAAACAACAACTACTTGAAAGTGAAAATTATCAAATAAAAGCCCAAAAGATAGTTGAACTGATGAACAAAGAGCTGCAATTGTTGCAATTAAAAGGCGAAATAGAAACTAAAGTTAGGGGCGATTTAGAAAAACAACAAAAAGAATATTTCCTTAACCAACAGCTCAAAACCATTCAAGAAGAGTTAGGAGGGAATCCACAAGAGGAAGAACTCAAAAAGCTAGAAGCCTTAGCCAATAATAAAAAATGGCCTCAATCAGCCAAAGAAACTTTTCAAAGAGAAGTTTTGAAAGCCAAGAGAATCAATCCACAAATCGCCGAATATTCTGTTTTGCTGAATTATCTTGAACTCATGCTAGAACTTCCTTGGAATGAAGTTACAAAAGATAATTTTGATTTGGAAAAAGTCAAAAAAATATTGGACAAAGACCATTACGGGCTCGAAGATGTGAAAAAAAGAATTTTAGAACACTTAGCTGTATTAAAACTAAAAGGAGACATGAAAGCCCCTATCTTGTGTCTAGTAGGCCCTCCAGGAGTTGGCAAAACATCTTTAGGCAAATCTATTGCAACAGCACTAGGAAGAAAGTTCATAAGAATGTCACTAGGTGGATTACACGATGAAAGCGAAATTAGAGGACATAGAAGAACATATATTGGCGCAATGCCCGGCAGAATACTTCAGTCCATAAAAAAAGCTAAGTCTTCCAATCCTGTTTTTATTCTAGATGAAATTGATAAATTGGGCAGAGACTTCAGAGGTGATCCATCTTCTGCATTATTAGAAGTCCTTGATCCTGAACAAAATAGTACTTTTCATGATAATTATCTTGATGTAGATTACGACTTATCGAAAGTGTTGTTTATAGCTACTTCCAATTCTCTTTCTTCTATTCAGCCCGCATTATTGGACAGGATGGAAATTATTCATTTGAGTGGTTACACCATAGAAGAAAAAATAGAAATTGCCAAAAAACATCTCGTACCCAAACAAATCAAAGAACATGGCATACATTCAAAAGATGTTACATTATCACCAAAATTATTGGAATTCATAATTTCAAGATACACACGAGAAGCGGGCGTCAGATCATTGGACAGAACTCTGGCCGGTATTATGAGATCCGTTGCCAAAAAAGTCGCCATGGAAGAAGTTTACGACAAAAAGCTCACTGAAATCAACATCAAAGAAGCTCTAGGGCCTATAAAATATGATAAAGATACTTACACGAAAGTAAATACTCCAGGAGTTGCAGTGGGTTTGGCATGGACACAAGTGGGTGGAGATATTTTATTCATAGAAGTGAGTATTTCTAAAGGTAAAGGAAAACTTACCCTAACTGGCAATTTAGGAGACGTAATGAAAGAGTCTGCCACAACAGCATTAAGTTATATAAAAGCTAATAGCGAAGCCATAGGTATAGAAAATGAAATTTTTGACAACACAGATATTCATATTCATATACCTGAAGGCGCTATTCCTAAAGATGGCCCAAGTGCAGGAATTACTATGCTTACAGCCATAACATCGGCATTGAAAAAGAAACCCATAATGTCTCACTTAGCTATGACTGGAGAAATAACATTGCGCGGCAAGGTCCTACCAGTGGGTGGTATCAAAGAAAAAGTTTTGGCTGCGAGAAATGCAGGAATCAAAAAAATAATATTGTGCGAAGACAATAGAAGACACGTAGAACAAATAGATGCAGAATATATCAAAACTCTTGAATTTATATATGTTTCAGAAATGACAGAAGTTCTTTCTAACGCTTTAAAATAAAATAGTGACACAATCAGGTATCTGACAACAAAATGTGAGATTATAGTTTTTTTCATGAGCCAAAGCACTTTTAAAGAACTATTAAAAAGCTATTCATTTATTCAACAGTAGTTTTAACGACCAAAAAGAAATTGGAATTGTAAAATATTTTTATCTTTGCGCAAGATATTTCATTTAAATTATGCGTTTTACAATTCTGAAAATTTTATTTTTGTTACATTTGTTTTCTTGCAAACCATCTAGTGTAGAAAACACCTCTTTTTTTAAAGCTGAAGAGATTCATTTTGCCAATAGAAAATTATTAGAAATTTCTATGGAAGACATCTACAATCCGCCTGTTGCCACAAGAGTATTTTGTTACCCCAATTTAGCTGCATATGAATTGTATGGACACAAAGAGGGTCACTCTGTCCTCAACTCATTATACCCAAATTCTATAAAAGATATTGAGTTTTCCAATCACGATATTGATTATTCCATAGCCGCTCTAGAAGCTTACACTATTGTTGGAAAACATTTAGTTTTTAGCGAATACCTCATGGATAGCCTCAGGATAGATTTAAGAAATAAACTTAAGACAGCCAACAAAAAAACCGTAAGCATATCTATAAAGTATGCAGAAAAAATAAGTCAACATATTATAAAGTTTATTGATAATGATAATTATGCAAAAGTAAAAAGTGATGATTTTCATACCTTAAAAATTTCAGATAGCAGCTGGGTACTCACACCACCCACTTTTGATCAACCCCTTGAACCCAATTGGAAAAACTTAAGGACATTAGTAATTGGGGATATTGACACCTTCCCATACCTCAAAAAACCAAATTTCAGTACAGATAAATCTTCTGAATTTTACAAAAAGGCTTTAGAAGTTTATGAATTTTCTAAGCTTAAAGACCGAAAGTCATTCCAAGATATTGCTTTACATTGGGATTGCAACCCCAATGAATATGTCAATAGAGGACACAATACTTTTTTTTTACATAAACTCAGTCCTCCAGGCCATTGGGTCAATATCACAAAAATTTTGTGTCAAAACAATCAAGCTGATTTAGCAACTTCTATTAAAGCTTATGCTATGGTCACAACTTCAATTTTTGATGGTATCATTGCTTGTTGGCATATAAAATATACCGAAGACCTTATCAGACCTGTCACCTACATCAACAAATACATTGATCCCACATGGCAACCCTTTATACAAACACCACCATTTCCAGAATATACGAGTGGTCATAGTACAGTTTCAGGAGCAGGTTCCCAAGTTTTGCATCTGTTATTTTCCAATACAAAGTTTGAAGATGATACAGAATTGGAGTTTGAGCTACCCATTAGGTACTACAACAATGTTTTGGAGGCTGGAGAAGAGGCTTCCAACAGCAGATTTTATGGTGGCATTCATTACAGATTTGGCGTAGAAAATGGACTAGAACAAGGAAGGAGAATAGGCAATATAGTTTTCAACAAATTCAATTATAATAAAAATGAAAATTAAAAAATTTATAATTTTAGCCAGTGTAATATCTATTCTGTGGGCTATTTATGGATGTAAAGACTCCAATACAATACAGAGTATTCAGCAAGATGATTCAGTATTACTCAATAAAAAATATGAAAATTCCAAAGGTTTGTTCAATTTTATTGACCCAAAGTATTCCAATGTCAATTTTGTAAATCAAGTCAGCGACGACTTAGTCAACAATATTCATTTTTATGAGTATTCTTTTAACGGCGGAGGTGTAGCTATTGGTGATATCAATAATGATGGCTTAGACGATATACTATTCACATCTACCATAGGGCTTAATAGGTTATATCTCAACGAAGGAAAACTAAAATTCAAAGACATAACAAATGATACTGACCTAAATACATCCAGAGGTGTCAATGTAGGTGTAACAATGGTAGATATCAACAATGATGGCTGGTTAGATATATATATATGTAGATCCGGAAATCTTCCCGACCCCAACACACGCAAAAATCAATTATTTATCAACAATAAAAATTTAACTTTTACTGAAAGTGCTGAGGCTTATGGATTGGCAGATATGAGCTATTCTACACAGGCCTACTTTTTTGATTGTGACCTTGATGGCGACCTAGATATGTACTTAGTCAATCACCCTATTGGTTGGGGAAGACAAAATTCAGTAAATTTCAATACTGACGCCAATGGCAATT
The DNA here is from genome assembly GCA_964490495.1 of uncultured Aureispira sp. Taxonomy (GTDB): domain Bacteria; phylum Bacteroidota; class Bacteroidia; order Chitinophagales; family Saprospiraceae; genus OLB9. The sequence goes on from CAZBCV010000038.1 coordinate 9,694, forward strand.
ATTCCATCAGTGAAGATACCATAAGGACTTATGTAAGTGATAGGCTTTATATCAACGAAAATGGAAAATTTAAAGACAAAACTAAACAATACGGACTGGAAAACTTGACCTTTGGTTTGAGTGCTGTAATTGCTGACTTCAATGGAGATAACTACCCAGACATCTATGTAGCCAATGATTACGTCCAACCCGACCAATTTTATATCAATAAAAATGGTAAAGGTTTTGTAAATGAGGCCAACAAATATTTCAAAAACATGGCTACTACGTCTATGGGCTCAGACGTTTTTGATGCTAATAATGACGGACTATTAGATATTTATGTTAATGATATGATGTCCTCAAATATGCAAGAACTCAAACAACAAAGAAGCTTTGTAGATTATGATGCACACCAATTAGCTAAAAAATTTGGATATAATAATCAATTGAGGTATAACTCTTTTCAAATAAAAAATCATGCTGGACTATTTTCTAACATTGGTCCGCTGTCCAATACTATCAAAACAGATTGGAGTTGGGCAGTTTTGGGAGAAGATTATGACAACAATGGACACATTGACTTATTCATTACAAATGGGTATTTTAAAAATTTGAATGATGCAGACTACGCTTCCTTTGTCGTCGATTCTATTAGAAAAAACACATCCAAAGAAAAATTTTTTGAAGTATGGAACAAAACTGTTCCCTCTCTTCCTTCAAACAATTTCTTTTTTGCTAATAATGGATCTCTCGAATTTGACAACGTAAGTAGTATTTGGAAGTCTGCATTTAATAATTTGAGCAATGGAGCTGCGTATGCTGATTTGGACAATGACGGTGATTTGGATCTTGTAGTCAACAATATCAATGAAATGGCATTTATTATGGAAAACACTTTAAATCAAAGGAGTTCATTCGAGTATTTCACCTTACAATTAAATCAAAACAATTTTAATGTATTTGCAGTGGGTAGTGAAGTCACAGCATATTTTGATGATGGAGAATTACTGCATAAAATTTTCCATCCCACGCGTGGATATTTGTCTTCTTGCTCTTACAAAATAAATTTTACTGTACCTGCTGGAAAAAAAATAACTCATTGGGTTGTCAAATGGCCAGATGGCAAGCAAGAAAAATTTGAAAATTTGAAACCCAATACTATTGTTTCTATTTCTAAAGGCAGTGGCACCCCATTTAAGAAACCCGAAGTCGTCTTTGATGTAACTTTTGAAAAACAGATATTGGATTGGAAGCATATTGAAAATAATTTTATTGATTTCAAAAGAGAACCACTGCTTCATATGAAACACTCTGTTTCTGGGCCGGTTACGTTGGTCAGTGATTTTGATGGAGATGGCCTCGATGATATTTACCTTGGTGGTGCAATGGGACAAGCTTCCATAGTCATGTTTCAAAAAAATGGTGAATGGATTAAAAAGATCCAGCCAGATTTTGAAGAAAATTCCAAATATGAAGATGTAGCAGTTGTGAGTATAGATTTTGATAATGATGGGCAAAAAGACATCATCGTAGCGTCTGGAGGTTATGAAAGACCCAAGGGAGACAAGCTTTACGAACTTAGAGCCTACAAAAACGACAAGGGCACTTTTAAAAGAGTAAAAGACATCCTACCAGAAATATTTATAAATTCGGCTTCTTTGGCTGTTGGAGACTTAAATAACGATGGTTTTATGGATCTGATACTCGGCGGTGGTGCCATACCTAATGAATATCCTAATGGTGAAGGAGGCATTATTCTTATCAATAATAAAGGTAAATTTAAAGATGCGACTAACACTTTTCTTCCGCAATTGAAAAAAGCAGAAATCATCAAAGATATAGCCATTACTGATGTTAATGGTGATGGTTTTAATGATATTATTATTTGTGGTGATTTTCAGCCTATTAGAATATTTATTAACCAAAATGGTAAAAAATTTGTAGATGAATCTGAAAATTCACTTCCTAAATCTACCCATGGTATGTGGCAAAGAATCTACGTTACAGACATCAATAATGATGGCCAAAATGACTTTATTGTAGGAAATCTAGGAAAAAATACCATTTTGAAAGCTTCTGAGAACCAACCCACTTCCATTTACTTAGATGATTTTGATGATAATGACGAACTCGATCCAATCTTAACATCATTTTCCAATGGCAAACAAGAAGTCGTACATTCAAGAGACAGATTACTATCTCATATGACAAAGTTTAGAAAAAAATATTTGCGCTACAGAGATTATGCAAAACAAAGTCTAAGCGATATTTTTGGAAGCAAAGTCAAGTCAGCCAAAGTATTCAACTCATTCAATCATGAAACAGCCATTTTTATCAACAATAAAGGGAGTTTCACCAAATCCAATTTGCCTTTAAACTCTCAATTGAGCATTACAAGTGGTATCACTTCGATAAATCACAAAGAAAATAATTTTCTTGTAACTGCTGGAAATTTTTGGGACACTGATTATGATTATGGGATATACGATGCCAGTTGCGGTGCCGTGTATTCTACCAAAAATGGTGTACTGAATCAAGCAAAGCACAATTTAGATGCCTGTGGCAATATCCGAAATATCAACAAAATTATTATCAATGGCAATGATTGTATTTTAGTCGCTATCAATAACGAATCACCCGTCATTTATTGTCCAAAAAAGTAATTTAGCTATAGACAAAAGTATCTCAGTCCACTTGAGATACTTTTGTAAGCATCTCTTTTATACTTTCTTTGAGTTGTTCACTTTCTGGAGTAGGCATATAAGTGCTATTATCTTCCAAATCATTTATCAATTGACTCAAGACGCTTGTTGCCATATATCTTTTATAAAAATTAACATCCTTATTTTTGGCAATTTGAAATAAGTGTTGCGATATTCTAGTGAGCGTTGGGAGACTTTTACCTTGCAGATATTGACCTATCGCCTCATAAAACTCTATTAAATAGTTCAACTTTATGGTTTTAGACTTCGATTCAATGTATTGCAAATACTCCTCATTTTCATCTGACATAAGTCCCACCAAAGCACTAGCAAGATAATCTGAATCTTCATTTTTATAGCGATCAAAATAATTTTTAGCATTGGATGCATCTATTTGCGACAATATATTCAAAGCTATTTCTAGTACTGGATAAGCTTTTTCTGATGCCAAAACTAACTTACACAATGCTGTGGGGTCAAAATCTTCTTGCTCAAGCAATTTGACCAATGCTGCTGACCTGACATTAGAATGCCCATCATGAAGTACCATCTCCATAAGTCTTTCATGATATTCACTGACATTCTCCGCAGGCATTGCATTAATGCCTATACTTCTTATGTAATAAAATTTATCATTTAAAGCCTTTTCTATCATTTCTTTGTCATATTCACCAGTGCCGGTAAAACCTACAATTTTGTCAAACAATAATGGAGAAAGCATAAACTGATATCTATACATTTCAGGCGTTTTCTCTTCATTGACAAGTGCTAACAGTATGTTTTCTCCATCCAATACATAGGTGGCGGGTTCTGTCAATACATCAGAAATTATAGTAGTTTGTTGCCTTTGATTGATTTCTATAGCATGATAACTTTTAGTCCCATCTGCAAAATATAAGGCTACTTTGGTAGGAAGTACAAAATTTTGAAAATACTCCTCCGGCGTAGAAGACATATCAGTTTTTAGAATCACATGACGATGTTCAGCATCGTACTCATACTTCACATTGATGTGTGGGTGACCTGAGGACAAAAACCATTGATTGAAAAACCATTTTAAATCCTCACCAGAAACATCTTCAAAAGCCATTCGTAATTCATCCACTTCGACGGCCGTATTTTTATGATCATTGAGGTATTTATTTAATGAAGCAAAAAAGACTTCGTCGCCCAAATAGTAGCGCAACATATGTAGAATTAAACCACCTTTATTATAACTGTGAGCATCAAACATATTTTCTTTGTCGGCATAATAGTAATCAACAACACTTCTTGCCCCGCTCTCAAACACTTGGCTAAAATAGGCATTGAGCTCATCTAAGCGATGGTAATCGGCTCTATCTCGCCCATACTTATGCTCCATCCAGAGATACTCAGCATAATTGGCAAAACCTTCATTGAGGGTGAGGTTCGACCAATCTTCACACGTCACCAAATTCCCAAACCAATGATGCATCATTTCATGGGCTACAATATAATCATTGTCATCATCAATCATTTCTCTTTCTGTTCTTTGTACAAAATCACCAAATATTACCGCACCCGTATTCTCCATGGCACCTGATACAAATTCACGAACAACAACTTGACTATATTTATCCCAAGGATACGGATATCGCAATACATCACTAAAAAAAGTCATCATTTCCTTGGTGTGATTAAAGATTTTTTTGGCGTGTTTGCCAAATCCCTTTTCTACATAATAATGTAAAGGAATATTATTCCATTCCTCTTCTTCCACTTCAAATTCACCCACGGCTATCATTGCCAAATAAGGTGGATGAGGTTTGTCTAACTTCCAATGATCGGTTCTTGTTCCATCTATATTTTTAATAGATGATTTTTTGATTCCATTAGATAATGTGTGGTATTTATCTTCGACGGTCAAGATGATTTCTTGAGTAAATCTTTCATTGGGCTTGTCGAAGGTAGGAAACCATCTACTGTTATTTTCTGTCTGACCCTGAGTCCATATCTGAGTAGGAACATCTTTGTCCAGACCCAAAGGATTTATAAAAAAGAGCCCTTTATCAGAGGTTATGGCTGCGCTGCCACCTATCACATTTTCATCAGGTTTGGCTACATATGCAATTTTAAAATGTAAAGTTTCTTGTCGAGAATAGCTTCTATCTAATTTTATAGTAATTATTTTTCCATCATATTCATAATTGACTATTGATGCATTTGGCCCCATAGATATAGATTTTATGTCAAACCCAACAGCATCAAATAACACTTGATCAATGGACTTAAAATAAGGTTTAACATCTATTTCTGCTACCCCAATAACGTGCCTTAGTGTCCAATCAAATTTCAAATTTAGTTTTGTATGTAAAATATCAATATCTAGTTTTGCAGTAGGCCGATACACTTTTTGTGTAGCCACTGTATCAGGATATACTTCTAAAGTGTCCAACAATGTCACTTCATAATCAAAATCATTGTTTTCATCATTCCATTGTTTTTTAGTACTTGAACAGCTCCAAACAAACAATAGCATAAAAATTAAAGTATAAAAGTATTTTATCATTGGATTGCTTTTTAGAATATCAAAAAAGATGCAAACAAACACAAAAAAAACCAAAAACCATATAATATATTTCAAAATAATTCAAAAATTGCACAAATTTTATTGAAAACTTAATATTTTTTTAAAAAACAATACCTCAATATCAAAAAATAATTTTATCTTTGCGCTCCTTTTGATAAAAATATTATTTAAGATATAAATTTTAATAGAAATGAAAGACGGAATTCATCCTGAAGATTATAGAATGGTTGTATTTAAGGATATCTCCAATGATGAGATGCTTTTGACTAGATCTTGTGCAAAATCAAGAGAAACAATAGTATATACAGATGGAAATGAGTATCCATTGATAAAAATGGAAATTTCTTCATTTTCGCACCCATTCTTTACTGGAAAAGTTAAATTTGTAGATACTGCAGGTCGAATTGATAAGTTCAATAAGAAATTTGCAAAGTTCGCCAAAAAATAATTTTAAAAGAATTGATATAAAAAAGCTCTCACATTTGAGGGCTTTTTTTTATTATAATTTATTGAAATGGATACAAATAGTTATTTTTATACTTTTTTATACATTAACTTCTATTTCATTTTACCAAATAATTTCTTAAACTATATACAAAATATCTAGAATGAAAAATTATCAAAACGAAACTAAATTAAATATCATCCTATTTGATGATGATAAATGGCAAGACTTACTTCCTCTTACCTTTACAAGACCTATTTGTGAACTCAGAGTGGGTATTCTTACCATAAAAGAAAAATGGGAGCGCCATCTCAATGGATTTGCCTCTTATATTACTCAGGACTATCTTTCAGAAAAATTTGCATTAAATATCCTCGAAGATAATTATTTAATCAATAGTACCTATTTACCCAACAATTCACTGACTAAATATATCATATCTTTAGATGTCAATGAAGCTATATATTGGGGTGACGACTTGATATGCGCTAGAATACCTAAAGAAAAATTCAATAATATAGTTTTAGATGACACAATTTTCAATTCCTTAAGATCCATAGACATTAGCAAAGATAAGGGAATTTTTATTCAAAGAATTTGCCATCCCTACGATATTTTTCAATTTAATGATATAGAACTCATCAATGACTTTGACATTATCACATCCGGCAGAATATCACAAGATATTCCTCAAAATAATACTATTATTGGTTACCCCAATAAAATATTTTTAGAAGAAGGCGCGGATGTACAAGGATGCTTCCTCAACGCCTCAAAAGGTCCTATATATTTGGGCAAAAACACGCTAATAATGGAAGGCTCCATGATAAGAGGAGGCTTTGCAGCTTGTGAAGGTAGCGTTGTGAAAATGGGCACCAAAATTTATGGAGCTACCACTTTAGGACCCTATTGTAAATTAGGAGGAGAAGTTAACAATTCTGTTTTATTGGCCAACTCCAATAAAGGACACGACGGTTATTTAGGCAATAGTGTATTGGGCGAATGGTGCAATTTGGGTGCAGACACAAACAATTCAAACCTAAAAAACAATTATCTTCCAGTAAAATTGTGGTCTTACACTACTCAAAATTTTCAAGATACCGGACTTCAATTTTGTGGATTGATAATGGGCGACCATTCCAAAAGCGCTATCAGCACTATGTTCAATACTGGTACCGTAGTAGGTGTGGCGAGTAATATATTTGGACCAGGTTTTCCACGTAATTATATTCCATCCTTTTCTTGGGGTGGCGCATCAGGATTCATATCTCACAAATTAGAAAAAGCTCTTGAAACAGCACAAATAGTCATGAACCGACGAAACAAAAATTTAAGTACTGAGGACATTCATATACTTAAACATATCTATTCAATATCTCAACAAAAATAAATATATATGATTTTTCCGATTGGGGACACACAGGTCAAAGGAGGGCACAAACCCATAGTAAGTTATACTTTCATTGCAATTAATATACTTATTTTTCTCTTACAATGGACAACGCCAGGAAATCTTATTTGTGAATATTCCGTAATACCGACTGATATAATATTAGGTACATCTTATCACACCTTGATAACGAGCATGTTTATGCACGGAAGTTGGATGCATCTAATAGGCAATATGCTTTTCCTTTGGGTATTTGCCGATAATATTGAAGCAAAAATCGGAAGTGTAAAGTTTTTATTATATTACCTAGCAGGTGGTCTATTTGCAACGTTCACACACATATACTTTACAACTTTAGGAATAAATGCCTCTGATATCATGTGCTATCCGTGTCTTCAAAATCAAGACTGCTCTACAAATAATGAATATTTATCCGCCACCATTCCATCCCTTGGAGCTAGTGGAGCTATCTCCGCTATCATGGGTACTTATTTGTTGATGTTTCCGAAGTCTCAAATAAAAGTTCTTGTTATTATATTTTTCAGATCTTTTTATGTTCCTGCATTTCTGTTCTTAGGACTATGGTTTATTCAGCAATTATTTTCTGGTGTAGGAACGCTCAGCCTTGAAACAGCATCAGGTGCTGGTGTTGCGTGGTGGGCACATATTGGAGGTTTCGTATTTGGATTGGGTTTTGGACTTTATGCTTTGTTTTACTTACTCAAGAATATTGGTAAAAATCAAGACAATATCAAGGAAAACCAAGAATGGGTGTAGTTGGAAAAGAAATATCAATAATACGTAACCGATTATTTACACCTAACTTTAATGTGCGCTTGGAAGCAAATTTCCAAAACAAGTAACCTACCACTAATGCTGCACCTCCTATGGCAAACTGACCACCGGACATGATTAAGCGTCTTTCATACAATGAGCCTACTGTTCCAAAAAAAAACCAAGCTGTTCCAAATGTCATCAATCCCTTACCTGCTATTGTCAGACGAGAGTTAATAAGTTTAAAATGAGTAATTTCATGCAGAGAAACTATTCCTTCGGAAGTGATAATAGTTTGCTCATCTACCAAAAAACGCTCCAATTCTACCTTTTGCCAAATTTTAGGAAATTCTTTTGTTTTAATCTCTATTACATCACCCGGGAAAAACTTTATTGCTTCCACTTCCTTAGATTGTTCCAATTGTAAAAATACCTGACCAAAACACATATTGGAGGCTAGTCCAAACAACAAAACAAAAATATTCACTAAAATTAAATTTTTCATAATTCTTGTTTCTAAAATTAACACCGCTCTAATACAACTGCATAACCTTGACCAACTCCTATACACATAGTCACTAAAGCATATTTCTTTTGGCTCATATTCAGTTCTATTGCAGCACTTAACAATATTCTAGCCCCTGTCATGCCCAAAGGATGCCCCAAAGCGATGGCCCCACCATTTGGATTCACTCTTTCGTCATCAAAACCAATTCCTAATTCAGACAAACAAGCCAATGCTTGTATGGCAAAAGCTTCATTGATTTCAATTATATCCATATCATCCATTGTCAAATTAGCTCTTTTTAAGGCTTTGCGAGATGCCTCCACCGGGCCAATGCCCATTATTGAAGGATGAACACCTACTACAGCAGATGAGACTATTGATGCCAGTGGCTTAAAATTATAAAGCGCCGCCGCAGATTCAGAAGCCAATAGTAATGCACAAGCACCATCATTGAGCCCTGAGGAATTGCCCGCTGTGACTGTTCCATCCTTCCTAAAAGCAGCTTTCAATGTAGAAAGAAGTTCAAAAGTTGTGTTAGGTTTGATGAACTCGTCCTCGACAACCTTTAATATGGTTTTCCTGGAATGTATTTCCACTGGAATAATCTCTTTTGCAAGCCTTAAGGATTCTTTTGCTTTTGTGGCCTTTTGCTGTGATGCTGCGGCAAATTGATCTTGTGACTCTCTAGAAATCCTGTATTTATCAAAAAGATTTTCGGCTGTTTCGCCCATCGTTTCTGTTCCATACAGTTCTTTCATTTTTGGATTAATAAATCTCCAGCCAAATGTCGAATCGAAAATTTGGCCATCTCCTCCAAACGGAATTGCACTTTTAGACATAACGAGTGGCCCTCTTGTCATATGCTCTACTCCGCCAGATATTACAACTTCAGCGTCTCCACAAAATATTGCTCTATGACCGTGAATGGTCGCAGACATGCCCGAAGCACACAATCTATTGATGGTCTCTGCTGGAACTTCTACTGGAAAACCTGCTAATAATGAGGCCATCCGAGCCACATTTCTATTGTCTTCACCTGCTTGATTGGCACACCCCATATAGATATCGTCTATTGGAATGTTTTTATATTTTTCAGCAAGATATTTTAGCGGGACAGCAGCCAAATCATCTGTTCTTACATCTGACAATGCACCTCTCAATTTTCCAATAGGTGTACGGATACCATCTATAATATATGTTCTTTTAAGCATAATACGAAGTATGAAATAAGAATAACATGTTACAAAATATTAAGTTGAGTTTTGTATAACAAAAAATATATCAAAAAGTATAAAAAAGAGCTCCGCTTTGTGGCTAAAAATAAAAAAGCCCCCCTCTAATTGCTCAGAGAGAGGCCATCCCAAAAACCGATTTTTCTTAAATTTCTTTAGAAGAAATTAGTTTTTGAGTTTTATATCATTTCTCGATTACTCGATGATGATCATTTTCTTAGTAGCTGTAAAGTCGCCACTTGTTAATGTATAGAAAGCTA
>CAZBCV010000039.1:0-19514 GCA_964490495.1 uncultured Aureispira sp.
TTAAAAATAAAAAATTCTTCATGAAATTGAGTTTTGGTTAATTAAAAAGGTTTTCTTAAAAGATTTCTGTAAAAAGCATCAACTTCCGAAACTATACGCTGTCTTTCAGCTATGTTGGAGCTGTACTTAGCGATAGATTTGGTAAGTGCTGAATTGGTATCTACACCCGACTTTAGATCTTCGTACATACTTTCTCCAACAACAACTTTGAGATTGTTTACAAGAACCTCTCTAGGAGCTTGTAGCGTATTAGTAGCTACAGCGGTTTGATTTTTCTTGATCGTTTCAACTTGGTCGATTACAAGACTTAATGCTTTTGAGGCAGGCACTAATTCTTGGGCAACTGATTCGAAACTCAAGAATAAAGTTAGCATCATAAATGCTACAAGAAAATTAAATTTCTTCATGAGATTGAGTTTTGGTTAAAAAATAAATGTTATAAATAAAATAATAAATTAGCCATAATTGAGGATGGCGCAAAATTTGAAAATACATAAATTTTCAAATTTTATCTTGATTGAAACCTTAAAAGCGATAAAATAGAAATTTTTGTTTCGTCTTAAAAATCTATTTTAGTAAAAAGATAAATGATAATCTCGCTGATTTTTGCTTCGTCTTAAAATCATTAACGATTGATAATCAATTTTGTAGTTATCTTATTTTTACAATTCGCCATTATAATTAAATACAGATACTCCCTTTGGAACATCATTCAAGGTGCAAAGCTAAGAATAATTTTTAATACCGTGCATACATATTGATATTTTTTTTATAAATATTTTTATTTTTTTCTGAGATTTGATTCAAACTCATTTCAACAAAGACCATCCTATAACTACAATCAAACCTAGTATTTAAAGTGATACAACGTCTTTGGAGAAAATTAGGGAAAAAATTATACTAATCTTAATACTAAAAATCATAAGAGTTAGGCTGTATTATTATATATAGGTATCTAATGTATCTCAAATATTTTTTTAAATTGTCTTTTGATAGCGTTGTCAATTACTTTATAATCTAACATATCTTTAGCCACATAAACTAAAACAATTGAATACTGAAAGTGAGGTATTTTATTGATATCCTTAAAATAATTATCAACACTGGCCCTCATCTGTCTTTTTAGCCTATTACGGTCCACCGCTCTTTTATATAATTTTTTAGGTGCTGATACTGTATATTCAATATTGGGAACATTTGAATTTAATTTCGGTGATTTGATATACAGCACCTTGATGGGAAAAGCAAATAATTTTGTTCCCGAAACAAATATTTTATCAATAGTCTTAGCGCTTTTTAATTTACTACTCAAAAGAATTACATATCAATTTAATAAAAAAAGTTAAGTACCAAATTATCTATAATATATATTGGTACTTAACTTAAAAATTTCATATAAAATTCATTTCTTTGAAATGATAACTACGCTTTGGTAAACCTTCGTAGGTTGAACAAAATGATAAAAAGCTCCATAAAAAGAATATAATTTGATATCATCTTTAAATTTTTTGTTTTTACACACATCAAGTCCCTGATTTTAAGAGTCAAACCTACCTTGCTTGACGTTGGTCAGTCAGGTAGAACCCTCTTAATCATTCTCATTTTGTGTCCGCCTGCCAGTCGTGAGCGTTTCTTACAAACTAATATAAGCATTAACCAACGACTCAATGTTATTAAAGACAATGAAATCAAAAATAACTTGATATCAAGCAACAAATATTATTTAAGCTTACCCTTTAGTCGTAGGCTCGTCAGATACGGTCAACTTGTATCTACCTCTTGCTCTTCTTTTGGCTAACACTCTTCTACCGTTTTTAGTTGCCATTCTAGATCTAAAGCCGTGCTTATTGATTCTTTTTTTCCTTGAGGGTTGAAATGTACGTTTCATGATGAAGTATTTATTGGCTTTTTAAGGCCTTTTTGTTATCTAATATTTCTTAAAAAATGTTTGTTTTTTAAAAAGAGGCGCAAAATTACAAAAGTTTGATGAAATAATCCAAACAATGTTCAAAAATAAATTAACTATTCATTGAAATGATAAATTCATCGTTGCTTTGTGTGCCTATCATGTGCTTTTTGATAAATTCCATAGCTTCATCTGGTTTCATATCAGCAAGATGATTTCTAAGGATGAATAATTTGGGCAATATACTTTCGGGCAATAATAGCTCTTCACGTCTCGTGCTTGATTTAGTGATATCAATAGCAGGATACATGCGCTTATTGGCCAATGACCTATCCAATTGCAATTCCATATTACCCGTACCTTTAAATTCCTCAAAGATGACTTCGTCCATTTTGGAGCCTGTATCTGTCAAAGCAGTTGCTAAAATCGTAAATGAACCGCCATCTTCGATATTTCTGGCTGCACCGAAGAATTTTTTTGGTTTTTGAAGAGCATTGGCCTCTACACCACCAGATAATACTCTACCACTTGTAGGTGCAACAGTATTATAAGCCCGTGCCAATCTTGTAATTGAATCCAAAAGGACCACCACATCGTGTCCGCTTTCGACCAATCTTTTCGCTTTTTCTAGTACTATCCCTGCTACTCGAACATGGTTTTCAGCAGGCTCATCAAAGGTACTTGCTATTACTTCAGCATTTACGCTGCGCTTCATATCAGTTACCTCTTCAGGTCTTTCATCTATCAACAATACGATGAGATAGCATTCCGGATGATTCTGAGCAATGGCATTGGCCACATCTTTCAGTAAAAATGTTTTACCTGTTTTGGGTTGTGCTACAATCAATCCCCTTTGTCCTTTTCCTATAGGCGTAAAGAGGTCTATCATTCGATTACCATAATCCTTTCCAGCTGGATGGGTAGTAAGTTTAAATTTTTCAGTGGGGAACAAAGGTGTCAAATAGTCGAAAGGAACTCTTTCTTTCAGCTTTTGAGGATCCATACCATTGATACTATTGACCTTAAGCATTGCAAAATACTTTTCACCTTCTTTAGGGGGTCGGATGGTACCTAATACAGTATCGCCTGTTTTCAATCCGAAAAGCTTGATTTGTGAAGGAGAAACATAAATATCGTCAGGAGAAGAGAGATAATTATAATCTGATGACCTCAAAAAACCATAACCATCTGGCATCAATTCCAAAACACCTTCGCTATCAATCACTCCATCAAGATCTGGAATAAACTTCTTTTCTTCGATTTTTGGCTCTGGCCTCACTACCCTTTCTCTTTCTATATTTGGCTCTGGCCTTACAGGTCTTTCTCTGTCTATATTTGAGTTTTGAGCTGGTGAATTTTGAGGCGAGGGATTGTGTTGAGCAGGATTTCTACCTTCTACTTTTTGTTGATTTTGTCTTTGGTTAGGATGTTGTGGTCGAGTTTCAGCTTTATTTTGAGGTTTTATATTAACCGGAGTTTTCGGAGTTTGAATCACTTCTTTTTGGACAGGCTTTTCAGCTATTTTCGTAGCTTCTTTGGTTTTTTCTACGGGTGTTACTTCAAGATCATCAGTTGCGACTTTTGCAACTGCAACGGGTACCGCAACAGTTTTTCTTTGCCTTGTTCTTTTAGCTGTATTGGCTTCACTTTGGTTTTCGTTCTTGGGCTTAATATCTTTTGTTGTACTAGGTAAAACTTCAACCTCATCAAAATCAGAAATGACTTCAGCACTTTCAGCTATCATGACTGCTGTTTTTCGCACTGGATTTGGTGGGGTTGTTTTTGAAGTCGTTTTTTCAGTACTGTTGGATTTTTCTTTGGATTTACCCAAAATAGCTTGTTGATCTAATATTTTGTAAACGAGGTCTTGTTTTGTAAAGCCTCTCGTATTTTTTATACCAAGTTGTTTTGCCAATTCCTTTATTTCAGGAACAAGCATGTCATTCAATTGCAAAATGTCATACATATAAAAATGTTTAAAGTAGTAATGATATTCTTTTTAAATAATAAAATTAGAGGATTATAACATGACAACAATACAGATAAGTTGATTCAATCTTAAAGAGACGTTGTCAAGAAATTATAAGACTTATAAAATTTGAAAGTGCAAAATTAATACATTATTTATATTTGAAAGTACTATCTTTGCGAAAATTTTTATTTTTTTATTATTTTTATCAATTTTATATCAATATCCTTTTAAATCATGTTAGAAATAGGTGTCATAAGAGAAGAAAAACAAAGAGTAATAGATGGGTTGAAGAAAAAAAATGTTTCAGAAAGCCAACTTTTATCAATTGAACACATCATAGAATTAGACGATAAAAGAAAATCTACACAAACAGAATTAGACAATATGCTCAACGAGGTCAACAAACTCAGCGGAGAAATTGGCGTTTTGTTCAAGTCTGGTCAACAAAATGATGCAGAAGTTCTGAAAGAAAAAGTGGCTCAACAAAAAGAATCGATTAAAGAAACGGAGAATCAGCTTAAGGACATAAAACTTCAATTAGAAGAACTTCTTATACAATTGCCCAATGTACCTCATTCTTCTGTTCCATTTGGTAAAACTCCAGAAGAAAACGAAGTATTTAAAGGCTGGAGTTCTGGTATGCCTGATTTACACAAAGAAGCAAAACCTCACTGGGAATTAGCAGATCAATACAATTTAATTGATTTTAAAGCCGGAGTAAAACTTACAGGTTCGGGTTTTCCCGTTTATAAAGGTCAAGGAGCCAAATTACAGCGTGCATTGATTAATTTCTTTTTGGACGAAGCTGTTGCTGCCGGGTATCAAGAAGTACAACCACCGTTGGTTGTCAATAAAGACTCTGCTATGGCTACAGGACAACTCCCTGACAAAGAAGGCCAAATGTATCATTGTGAAAAAGATGATTTTTATCTTATACCTACGGCGGAAGTTCCTTTGACAAATTTATACAGGGATGTGATTTTAAAGCCTACAGATTTCCCTATAAAAATCACAGGGTACACACCTTGTTTCAGAAGAGAAGCGGGTTCCTATGGTGCTGATGTTAAAGGCCTCAATAGGCTTCACCAGTTTGATAAAATAGAGATAGTCCGTCTTGAAAATCCTGAAAATTCTTACGCTGTATTAATGGAAATGGTAGCTCATGTAGAAACTTTGCTTCACAAGCTAGAATTGCCCTATAGAATTCTTCGCTTATGTGGTGGAGATATGAGTTTCAATTCAGCATTGACTTTTGATTTTGAGACCTACTCAGCCGCCCAAGGAAAATGGCTTGAAGTGAGTTCTGTTTCCAATTTTGAAACTTTTCAGTCCAATAGAATGAAGCTGAGATTCAAGGATGAAAATGGAAAATCAAAATTAGCTCATACTCTCAATGGAAGTGCATTGGCTTTGCCGAGAATAGTGGCGACATTATTGGAAAATCATCAAACCATAGACGGAATAAAAATCCCAAAAGCTTTAGTGCCCTACACAGGCTTTGAAATGATAAATTAATGGGTGCACAACGTGTAAGTTTATTCATAATTTTAATTACAGCGCAAAAGAGGATACACATTAAGATTGAACCTTGAATAAAGGTGTGGATAAAATTTTTTCTTTGGTATGAAACAATTTAATAAATAAATGAGTTTTATGGGTGAAATTTTAATTAAACCCAATAAAAATATTTAAAGATTATGATAGGATATTATGTAATTTTAGGAGTATTTACAGTCATAGGTATGATAGTAGGTGGACGCCTAAAGTCTAAATTCGCCCATTATGCAAAGGTTCCTGTACGAAACGGAAAAAGTGGCGCTGAAGTGGCTTTAGATATGTTGGCGCATTATGGTATCAGAGATGTACAAGTAGTACAAGGTCAAGGTTTTTTATCTGACCATTACAATCCAGCTACCAAAACTGTAGCGTTAAGTCCAGATGTTTATAGCGGTAGGTCCGTAGCTGCTGCAGCTGTTTCGGCCCATGAGGTTGGACATGCGGTACAACATGCCACAGCTTATAGTATGCTTCAAATGAGGTCTAAATTGGTGCCCATAGTACAATTGAGTTCTAGTGTACAACAATTTCTATTTATGGGTGTCATTTTTGGTATGGGTGCAGGCATAGGTGGCAGCACAATGATGATTATTTTAGTGGCCACTTTTGGTCTCACAGCTTTGTTTAGTCTAGTTACTTTGCCTGTAGAATTTGATGCATCTAATAGAGCGTTGGCATGGTTAGATACATCAGGCTATTTGAGAGGAAGCGAATATGATGGTGCAAAAGATGCTCTTTGGTGGGCTGCCATGACTTATGTAAGTGCGGCTTTAGGAGCTTTGGTTACCTTCTTATATTTCCTACTCCAATTCATGGGAAGTAGAGATTAGATTTATTATTGAATACAAAAAAACTGTGATCAAAAAATTGGGTCACAGTTTTTATTTAAAAGCCACAATAAATCAACATATTTCAAAACAAAATAATAATAGAAAAACAAAATGTTAGAAGAAATAGAAACGCAGATATCGCAAACTTATGAGCATTTTGACAAAGCCATAGAACATCTGGTATTTGAGCTCAATAAAATCAGAGCAGGAAGAGCCTCCACAGCAATGTTGGACGGTCTTATGGTAGAATATTATGGCGCTCCTACACCATTAAGTCAAGTAGCTAACATCACTACTCCTGATGCGAGAACCATAGCGATACAACCATGGGAGAAAAAAATGCTCAGTCTTATAGAAAAAGCAATTTTTGAATCCAATATGGGTATCACACCTATGAACGATGGAGAAACTGTACGTCTAATGATACCCCCCATGAGCGAAGAAAGAAGGGTACAAATGGTTAAACAAGCCAAACACGCTGGCGAAGAATCTCGTATAGGCATCAGATCATATAGACACAAAATTTTGGATTTTATCAAGAAAAAAGTAAAAGAAGGCTTTCCTGAAGATGCCGGTAAAAGAAAAGAAGATGAGATTCAAAAAACAATCGAAACTTATGTTGCTAAAATAGATAGTCTCATAGTAGCAAAAGAGAAAGATATCATGACCGTATAAGTTATGATTTTTAGGGAGGACAACTCAAAGATTTGATTTGTCATTACTGTATTATGTATAAGTTTATGTGGCTTTGAGATTTCAATATTTAATCAAAAAATGAGGTGAGTAATTTGTCTAAAAAAGATATATTTGACAATGAATTGTTTCCCCACATGGAAGCCCTTAAGACCTTTGCCTTTCACTTGACTTATGATGAAAACGAAGCAGAAGATTTAGTTCAAGAAACCTACCTCAATGCCCACAAAGCAATAAATTCTTTTATTGCGGGAACTAATTCGAAAGCTTGGTTGTTTAGAATTCTCAGAAATGCCTATATCAACGGATATAGGAAAAAAGTTAGAAGACCACAGATTAATTCATTGGATGGAGAAAATTTTGGAGGAGTTTCTCCACTGTTAGATACTGTAGGTACCGATGAACTTAGGCAGTTAATTTTCGAAAAATCTTTTGGTGACGAAGTATCAAAAGCTTTGGCTTCTTTACCCTTAGAATTTAAAGAAATCATAGTTCTGTGCGATATAGAAGACTTATCGTACGATGAAATTTCAAAAACATTGGATCTTCCTTTAGGTACAGTGAGATCTCGAATATTTAGAGCACGAAACTTGTTAAAAGCTATGCTTAAAAACTATGCAATGGGATTAGGCTACCGGGATTATAGAAGCGGTTATTCAACTTTTACAGACGAAACAGAATAACGTATTATTTTTAAATTATTAAACATAAAAAATGGCTTTTTTAAAAGTAAATAGTGGGATAGAGTTCAAAATAGGTATGTTCCTTGACAATGAGCTCAATGATGAAGAAAAATTGACCTTTGAACAAGATATCGCATTAAATCCTGAATGTAAAAAACTGATGGTAGTAGAACAAGAATTCAGAACATATTTGAAAAACCACATACAAAGGCCCTCTATTCACCCTAACACTGTCAAAAGCATTAAAAACATGTTTGAAAATTAAAACAAAGTTTATATAATTCAAGAAATTATTCTTCCTACATGCCTGAAAAAAGTCAAAAAAACACTCTATTCTAAGGCATATTTTATAATATCTCCCACTTGCTCATTTTCAGTCAAAAATCCATCATGCCCCAAGTTAGAAACGATAACTTTGAGTCTTGCATTGGGTATGTATCTATATAAAAATTTCTGTTCCTCTAGTGGAAATAATATATCTGACTCTATACCTATGATAGTAGTACGTGCTTTCAAAGAAGATAAAGTCGCTTCTATGCTTCCACGGCCACGCCCAATATTGTGACTATCCATGATTTTTGAAAGTGTCCAATATGAAAAAGTATTGAATCGGTTGACTAACTTTTCCCCTTGATATTTTTGGTAAGAAGAGGCTTTAAATCCATCTATTTTATTTTCATCGTCGTATTGAGTTGAATTATAACCTTGAGGCGATCTATAACTCAATAATGCCAACGCCCTTGCAGCCAACAAACCCCTTTGACCTGCATCATCAGAGTTTTGCGTCCACGTAGGATCTGCTTGAATAGCCAGCCGTTGACTCTCATTGAATGCTATACCCCACGGAGAATGACGCGCATTAGTGGCAATAAGTAATAAATCACTAAATATGTCAGGTCGTAAAACGGCCCACTCAAGCGCCTGTTGTCCTCCTAAAGAAGCTCCTGCCAAAAACTTAATTTTAGATAAACCTAAATAATGTCTCAACAAATCATATGCATTCACTACATCTCGGACAGTTAGCAAGGGAAAAGAATGGAAATAAGGTTGTTGAGTCAATGGATTGATAGATAAAGCATTGGTAGAGCCATAATGTGAACCTAAACAATTGGCACAAACAATAAAATGTTTATTGGGGTCGATGGCTAATCCCTCTCCTACTACTCCAGGCCACCATTCCATAGGATTACTATTCCCTGTCAAGGCATGGATAATCCAGACAACATTGTCTTTTTCTTCATTGAGCCGGCCAAAAGTATTATAAGCCAAAGTCAACTCAGGTAAAGATTCACCATTCTCTAAAATAAATTCACTACCATGACGAAAATATTTAATCTCGAGAGGTTGTGGTTTTGTGATTTTATTGATATTTTGTTTAGACATTATAAAAGATGTTGTCATTGTTGTTATTAATATTATAACCTGAAATTAATAAGATAAAGAAGAATTGTAGAAACCCACTACAATTCCTCTCAAAAAATAAACTTAAACCCCCAATAAAGAAAAAGAATTTTCTAAATCTGATTTTATATCATCTATATGTTCGATGCCTAAAGACAATCTCAATAAATTAGGTTCTACACCCGCTTTCAATTGTTCATCATTGCTCAATTGCTGATGTGTGGTAGCTGAAGGCTGAATAATGAGTGTTTTTGCATCCCCCACATTGGCCAAATGACTTATCAATTTCAAATTATCTATAAACTTTTCAGCTGTAGATTTATTGCCTTTGATATTGAAACTCAATACACCTCCAAATCCATTTTTCAAATATTTTTTTGCTAAAAGGTGATATGGGCTAGAAGACAAGCCCGGATAGTTTACTTTTTCAACATTTGGATGGGACTCGAGCCATTGAGCCACAGCCATAGCATTGTCCACGGTACGTTGAACACGCAAAGAAAGCGTCTCTAAACCCTGGAGCAATTGAAAAGAATTAAACGGTGACAAAGCAGGACCAAAATCTCTTAATCCTTCGACCCTTGCCCGGATAGAAAAGGCAATATTGGGCAGCCCCAAAGGGTTGTTAACACCAAATATTTCAGAAAAAACGAGGCCATGATATCCTTCAGAAGGTTCAGAAAACTGAGAAAATTTACCATTACCCCAGTTATAATTTCCCCCATCTACAATGATGCCACCCACACTAGTTCCATGGCCACCAATCCATTTTGTTGCGGATTCTACCACAACGTTTGCGCCATGTTCCAAAGGCCTGAAAAGATAACCACCCGCGCCAAAAGTATTATCTACGATGAGTGGTAAATCATGTTTTTTGGCTAGATTGGCAATAGCATGAAAATCAGGAATATTAAACCTTGGATTACCAATAGTCTCAAGATAAATAGCTTTAGTGTTGGCATCTATTAGCACCTCAAAACTCTCATATGAATCCCCCTGAGCAAATCGAGCTTCAATTCCCAATCGTTTAAAAGCTACTTTAAATTGATTGAAAGTACCACCATAAAGAAAAGAAGTACTAACAAAATTGTCTCCAGCTTGCAAAATATTATTTAAAGCCAAAAATTGTGCAGCTTGCCCTGAAGAAGTGGCCACAGCAGCCACGCCGCCTTCAAGTGCCGCTACACGTTTTTCAAAAACATCTGTTGTAGGATTCATAATGCGGGTATAAATATTACCAAACTCCTTGAGAGCAAATAAATTAGCCCCATGCTCTGCGCTATTGAAGACATAAGACGTAGTTTGATAAATAGGAACTGCCCTTGAACCAGTGGTAGGGTCAGCTGTCTGGCCTGCATGTATCTGCAGTGTTTCAAATTTTAAATTTTGATGCAATGACATAATTATTATTGTTTTGATGAAATAAATATAGCAGAAAGGCGCACTATACAAAGTGTGCACAACAACACAAAAAAATTATTATATAAATAGTATTAAAATGTGTTGTGAAGTATTAAAGGCTGCAACAACAGCAACAACACATAGAAAGAAGACGACAAAAGCTTTGAGTTAACAAACTTAATGCGGAAAAATAAACTTTTGAAAGAAAAATAAAATTAATCATTATTGATGTTCATTTAAATTTATATGCCCCAAAATTGGGAAGGAATTGGCACCTTGCTACGCGTAGGTTGCCTGAGGGTCATAAAGCCTTTCTCTCGCCTCATCTTTATAAATAATTCTGAACTACCCCGTGGAGAAGTAAGAATAATGGCACAAAGGTAAATAGATTACTTTCACAAATCAAATTATTTTTTAGTTTATTTTAAAAAAATATATATTTTAGAAAAAAAACTAAGGCATATTATAAATGAATTCAATAAAACTTTGTAGGTTTGTGATATGAATAGAGAAATGGCCCTGTTAGAAAAATTGGAAAAGGAATTGAGTTTAAAGCAACTGCAAATAAAATCATTGCTTACTATCACTCAAGCCATCAACGACAATGTATCGGTGGATGGACTATATAATATGTATAAATCTTTTTTGAGTTGGGAAATGGGCATATCAAAAATGGCTTTATTCATCAAAGAAGATTTAATGTGGTCCATCACCTCAAGCATTAATTTTTCAATCGAAAATATCGAAGACTATGTCAAAAGATTGCTCAATCACAAAAGACTTTATACTATAAAAGATGGAGAATATCCACTATTGGAAGGTTTTGATATCATCATACCCGTATTTCATAAAGAGTCTCCCATAGCTTATGCCATAATAGGTGGAATAAAGGACAAAGAAGACTTATACAACAAAATTCAATTCATCACCACTATAACCAATATCATAGCCGTAGCCATAGAAAACAAAAGATTGTTTAAAAAACAAATAGAGCAAGAAAGATATAAGCGTGAGATGGAACTGGCGTCACAAGTGCAACAAATGCTTATTCCTAACGAATTGCCTTATGATGATAAGATTGCTATATCAATGATATATAAACCCCACTACAACATAGGTGGAGACTATCTAGACGTCATAAAATTTGATAAAAACAGATATGCCTTTTGTATAGCCGATATATCTGGAAAGGGTGTTTCTGCAGCTCTATTAATGGCTAACTTTCAAGCCACAATTCAATCATTAATATTTCAATATCGCGATTTAGAGACATTTGTCTTTGCATTGAATCAATCTGTCTATAAAATTACCAAAGGTGATAGATTTATCACTTTCTTTGTGGCTGAAGTAGATTTGAACCAAATGACATTAAAATATGTCAATGCTGGTCATTACCCACCGTTGTTAGTCAAAAACAATGTTGTGGAAAGATTGGATAAAGGTTGTACTTTCATCGGAGCATTTGAAAAATTGGCCAATATAAAAGAAGAGCAGATAACGATAGATCGAGACATGATGGTCGTATGCTTTACAGATGGATTGCCAGAAATGCGCAATTCTGAAGACCAATATTTTGCAGATAGTCTTTTAGAAAAATACACTTTAGAAAATGTTGACTTGGCCCCAAGAGTATTTAATCAGGGACTACTCAACATAATAGACAACTTTAGAGGAGATGCTGAAATCAATGATGATATAGCGGTATTGACTTGTAAAATAAATTTAAAAAATGAAGAAAAAAAATAAAGTTACGGCGGCTATGCTGGCATTTTTTACGGGGTTTTTAGGGATTCAATTTTTGTATCTTCGAAAACCAGGTTTTTTTGTTTTATTCCTTTTGCTGTCTTTAATTACAGCAAGTATATTGCCAACAATTGTTGGATTTATACATGGTTTTTCATTATTAAATATGAGCGATCATGAATTTGATAGAAAGTACAATAGAGACTTCAAACCTTATCACAACGACCATATAGATAGACGCAGAGAACAACAAATGAAGTCTTACCAAGAAGATTATAAAAAACCTCAATCTGCGGGGAGAGTACCCAACTTAAAACCACAATCTCAAGAAGAAGCTAAGATCAATTTACTTAAGAAAAATGGTATTAAAAAATATAAAAACTTTGACATCAATGAAGCCATAGAGGACTTTAAGCAAGCTTTAAACCTAGCTCCGAAAGACCCGGCATTACATTTCAATCTGGCCTGCTCATATTCCCTAAATGAACAAAAGGAATTGGCCTACCACCACCTGGGTCAATCTGTGGCTTTTGGCTTAAAAGACGTGGATAGAATACTCCAACATGATGACTTAGCTTTTGTAAGAATACAGCCCGAATTTGATGCATTCAGAAAGTCAGGGTTTATCAATCATCCTATTAAAATACAAAACCACGAAGAAAAAGCAACAAAAACAGAAAGAATGGGTTACAATGATGCACCGATGCAAGATGCTCTATTATCTCAAATCAACCAACTATCAGAATTAAGAAAAAAGGGCGTCTTGTCAGAAGAAGAATTTTTATTTGAACGTAAAAAGATTTTAAGACAATAATCCCTTGTAAATTAGTCGTTGAAATAACCATAATGAAACAAGATTATCGTTAAAAAAACATTTTCAACATAAAAGAAAAAAAACATTGATAGCTAAAGATCTTATATCCTCCTCAATTTTTCCCATCAACACCTCAGACACAGGTGAGGAAGTACTACAAATGATGCAAGTGTATCATGTGAGACATCTTCCCATAGTCAATCACGAAAAGCTTTTGGGTATTATTTCTGAAGAGGACGTATTAATACATGACACATTAGAACCTGTTGGGAGTTACCGACTATCATTTCTAAGGCCCTATTGTTTAGAAAACGAACATTTCTTTGAAGTGATGACCAAAATGGGTAGAATGCAAATTACAGTTATACCCGTTGTAGATAAAGACGAAAACTATTTAGGAATCATAACGATGGAGGACCTGCTTAAATATTTTGCTACAAATTATGCTTTTGCAGAACCTGGCAGCATCATAGTCATAGAAACTTCAAGGGGCAACTATTCATTGGCCGAAATAGCTAGATTGGCCGAATCCGAAGACATCACTTTATTAAGTACATTCACCCATACTACACCCGAAAGTCAGGTCATATATGTCACGCTCAAAGTCAATAGAATGGATGTTTCCACTTTTAAAGCCTCTTTGGAAAGATTTGGATACCACATTGCAGGTGTTTTTTCCGAAATGGATTATCATGATAATATAAAAGACAGATACGATGCGTTGATGTCTTATCTTAATGTATAAATCTGTGTTAAATTTAGCGAACAATAAAAAGTTAGATTTCAAAACAAAAGTAAACACTTTTTATTTGAGCTTACTTTTGACTATAACCAATACGTCATATATTTGCGCTCAATCTGACTATGTTATCATTAAAAGCATCCAAATCTCAGAATTAAAAAAAACGAAAAGAACCGTTGTAGAAAGAGAATTAGACTTCGAAATTGGTGATACAATTCCTTTGTCAGAATTAGGTTTCAAAATTCAAAAAAGTGAAAAACGACTCCAAAGTTCAAATTTATTCAATTTGGCCAAAATCAATATAAAAAATTGGGACACTGAAGCAAGAGAATGTGGCATAGAAATAACATTACAAGAAAATTGGTACATTTATCCATATATCATTTTAGAATTGGCAGACAGAAACTTTGATGTGTGGCGTAAAGAACAAAATTATGATATTGAAAGGCTCAACTACGGCGTAGCTAT
The DNA here is from genome assembly GCA_964490495.1 of uncultured Aureispira sp. Taxonomy (GTDB): domain Bacteria; phylum Bacteroidota; class Bacteroidia; order Chitinophagales; family Saprospiraceae; genus OLB9. The sequence continues at coordinate 14,211 of CAZBCV010000039.1, forward strand.
GACCCACATCAATTTTACAGGTAGAAAGGATGTCTTTAAAGTGAAATTTCAATCGGGATATACTAGGAAATTGGAATTATCCTACGAATTTCCATATTTGTGGGGCGATTGGGGATTGAACAGTAACATCCACTATTCTGACAATAGAGAAATAGCTTACATAAGTGAAAATAATAAACCACTTTTTTACAAGAACGAGGACGAAAGACGTCTCTTGGTGACCAGAAGAGCACACATAGGTTTATTGAGGCGCCCTCATTCAAAAATGTTTCAATCCCTTAGGCTTGAATTCAATGATTTGACAACTAGTGATGAACGAATTCAGGAACTCAATCCTCAATATTTGGGCAATAATAGAAAAAAAATCCAATACTTTTTCTTAGACGCTGTAGTTAGATATGATAACACGCTCTACCCCTTGTACCCAACTGAAGGTGTAAGATGGGAAGCCAACATAAGAAAGGAGGGTTTAGGGATCTTTAAAGACATAAATAATACATGGCTTAGCCTCACTACAGAGGTCTATTACTCACTTTCGAAGCGGTTATCTTTTGGGCATAGATTGAGACTGAAAGCCCACTTACAAAGTGATCCTCTACCCTACTTTCTCAACAGTGGTATTGGTTCTATAATGAACAATCTAATTGGATATCAGCTATATGTGCTAGACGGAAGAGACTATATCCTATCTCAGAACAATATCAGATTCAAAATATTAGACAAAGATTTCAAAACTTTTAAATTCATACCAAAACAATTTAAGACCATGAATGCAAAAGTATTTTTAAAAGCCAGTGCAGATATTGGTTACAGTAATGACCCTGCATTTAGAAATAACAATCCATTATCGAACAGACCTCAAGTGGGTATAGGTCCTTCAATAGATGTAATTCTATTTAACAATTTTTCATTTTCAACAGTTTATGGTATCACCCAGTTTGGTGAAAAAGGTTTGTTCTTTGAAGGCACCATCAATCTATAATTATTTCCTTCTCCTTGTACGTGGTGCAGATTTGTTGGTATTGATAATGTATTTTGCAACTTCAACTAAAAGTATAAGAACTAAGGCTCCCATAACAGACGAAATCAACGTTCCAAAGAAACCACCCATCATATTAATTTTTAAAAAACCAACAAGCCAGGTACCTATATACCCACCGGTAACTCCGACTATAATATTGCCTAAACACCCAAAACCGTCACCTCCCAATATTCGACTAGCAGTATAGCCACATACGGCCCCCAAAACTATTGTAGTCATAAGATTTGTATCCAAATTTTGAAGTGTCCAATCCATTTACAACTATTTTTTTAATATTGAAACAAAATTTTTATAATATATTTTAACCTCTTTAAAGTCAAATATTGTATTCAAAAATATTCCAAGCCAATATTGCCCTAAAGAAACTTTTCTTCATACATTTTAAAGCTTTCTATAATAATTTTAATGGCCGTTTCCCGATCTAAAAAGTCTTCCACAATAACAGTTTTATTCTCTAATTTTTTATAATCTTCAAAAAAACTGCGCATTTCTTCAATAAAATGGGATGGTAATTCGGAAATATCATTGATATGGCTCACACTTGGATCGCCAGCTGAAACAGCTATAATTTTATCATCGGCTTCACCTATGTCTAGCATTCGCATCACACCTATAACCTTTGCTGGCACTATACACATAGGTACAACCTCTATTTGTGACAATATAAGAATATCTAAAGGATCTTTGTCTTCACAATAACTTTGGGGTATAAAACCATAATTAGCAGGATAATACACAGATGAATACAATACCCTATCAAGCCTTAATAAACCACTTGCTTTATCCAATTCATATTTAGCCCGTGTACCCTTAGGTATTTCTATGATACCATTCACTATATCTTGCTGTAAATCGCCTGGCGAAACATCGTGCCATGGATTAAATTTTCTAAACATAAATTGTTTTTTATTCTATTAATATTTTTAACCTTTTAATAATTAATCTTAGAAGCAAGTTTAAATTGAAAAACAAACTTTATGCCCAATTGATTGATTTGGATTTAGTCCTCATAAAACTAACAGTACAAAAACAGTAACAAAATCTAATAGTTTATTGTTTCTATTTTTTTTGAGGACTATATCTTATTGATTTATTTTAATCTATTGACCTCCCCTTCCATATGTACTTTGTGGGTCTTAAAACAAAATAACCCGACAAAAGTATATGGAAAAAATAGACGACCGATGATGCAATAAAACCCTCTAAAACATGAGATTGACCGAAATATTTAGATAAAGATTTTAAGAAAAAATAATCAATACACAATTTGATGCCCAATCCCAAAACACCTGCAGCCATGAGTTTAAAATTGAAAAACCCAATGCCCAAAATCAATGTAACAAAACATAAAAATACTAACCCAAAAACCCATGACTGAAAAAATATCACTTTCAAATCCTTAACTTGACTTGTTTTTGTGGCCCAACGCTTTCTTTGCTGCCATAAATCTTTCCAAGATTTTTCGGTTTGAGTCACCACAATGTTCTCCTTATTTTGTATGAAACCAATGGAATCTGGAAATTTATGAGCTATTTTCTTGATGAGAAATAAATCGTCACCAGAAGCCATATGATGATCTGATTCATAACCACCCACCTCAATAAAAGTCGATTTTTTATAACTCATATGTGCGCCATTGGCCAAATAAACACCAAAATATTTATGCCCTACCAAGGTCATCACCATCGTAGCAGCAAAATCCAACCATTGAAATCTAGACAGTGTATTTCCGTCCAAATGAGGTAACACAAAGCCAATACAAGCCCTCTTTTGAATATTATTCTTATAATACAAACTGTGACACAATAACCAGTTTTTGGGAACAATACAATCAGCATCTGTACACAGTATAATCTCATGAGAAGCAGTCATCACACCTTGAGAAATGGCTGATTTCTTACCTTGATTTAAATTTTTTAAACATTTGATATTCGGCTGTAACAGTTTAGATACACTCTCAAAAGTACCATCCACACTATTATCATCAATAACAATAACCTCAAAATGGGATTGTGGAAATGAATTTTCCAAAATACTTTTCAAGCAAGCATCTATATTGTGAGCTTCATTCCTTGCCGCAATGACTACTGATATTTTGGGATATTCTTCAATACCTAAAGTACCATTGGACGGTTTGAAGTTAGACATTTTATTCCATAAATGATTGAGAACCATTATCAATACTCCATAGCCCAAAGAGAAAATTAAAATTAAAAATATGAGTGTATCAATCATGTGACCTAAAATACATCATCATACTTATTGGATGTGTTATTGGTTTTAGCATTTTCCTTCATTTTATTGAGAGGAGGAAGCTCTAAAAAGGACTCGTCTTCGTCAATAACTTCATAGTCTGTAAATTCACTTTGTGGCTGTTGGTACTTTTCAGAGGCTTTTTTCAGAGTCCTTTTGGCATAGGCTTTAAAAAACAAATAACCCGCCACAAATGGATACCCAAAAATAGTTACTGCGCTCAAAAGAAGCCCAAAAGGAAGATTTTCGCTCAACATCCGCCACACATATTTGAAATAATTAGTGACTACTTTGTGATCTATAATCAATGTCAATATCAATAACACTGGCGCAGCCCAGGAGAGCAACCAAAATAAACCTTTAGCCAAAAAAAACAAAGAACCAAATATCAAAGCCAAAATGATCAAAGGCCCTAAAAACCCATAAGGACTGCTACTTCCGCCCATCCTATATTCTTTATACATTGTCATAATTAAAATTTAAAATCAAAAATCATACATTTTCACTATAACTACTCATAATTTTAGACCAATGAATAGAAATTTTCGATGAGACAAAATTACATAAAATTTGATAATATTATTATTCAAAAAAGGTTTTATAAGTTATCATTAACAAATTTGATTAAATTCTCTTATCTTTGCAGTTCTTTTACAGTCACATAATACTTTTATCTATATGAATACATCAAAAATAATTTATACCATAACCGATGAGGCACCAGCGTTAGCCACTTATTCTTTACTACCTATCGTTCAAGCTTTTGCCAAAGCTGCCAATATAGAAGTAATTACTAAAGATATTTCATTAGCGGGCAGAATTATAGCTTCATTTCCAGAATACTTAACCCAAGAACAAAAAATTGAAGATGATTTAACCATTTTGGGAGATGTGGTCAAGCAACCAGAAGCCAACGTCATCAAATTGCCCAATATTAGTGCCTCCGTGCCTCAGCTCAAAGCAGCTATTGCAGAGCTGCAAGCCAAGGGTTACAAAATTCCAGATCTTCCCACCGATCCCAAAACAGCCAAAGACAAAGAAATATTAGAAAAATACAATAAAATAAAAGGTAGCGCAGTGAATCCGGTTTTGCGTGAAGGTAATTCTGACCGAAGAGCCCCAAAACCTGTTAAAGCCTACGCAAAAGCTAACCCACATTCTATGGGGAAATGGTCTCCCGACTCTTTGACCCATGTATCCACTATGAAAAAGGGAGATTTCAAAAACAATGAAATATCCATTACCCTTGCTTCAGAAACAAAAGTAGATATTGTGTTTGAAAGTTCAAGAGGCAAAAAGACAATATTAAAATCCGACTTGGCGCTCAAAGAAGGAGAAGTTATAGATGGATCATACATGTCTAAAAAATCTTTAATCACATTTTTAAAGAAGGAAATTGTTGATGCTAAAAACAAAAACGTTCTTTTTTCTTTACACATGAAGGCTACCATGATGAAGATATCCGATCCCATCATATTTGGCCTCGCAGTAAAAACATTTTTTGCGCCTTTATTTGAAAAATATAATCAAAAATTTGAAGAATTAGGCGTAAATGTCAATAATGGATGGGGAGATTTAGTAGCAAAAATAGAGAACCTCCCTCAAAACGAAAAATCAGAGATACAAAAAGATATCGATGCGATACTGGCCCAAAGTCCAGATATAGCTATGGTCAATTCTGATAAAGGTATTTCCAATCTCCACGTTCCTAGTGATGTCATCATTGATGCAAGTATGCCGGCCATGATTAGAAATGGAGGTCAGATGTGGAATAAAGACGGAAAATCTCAAGACACCAAAGCGGTCATACCTGATAGTAGCTATGCTGGTGTCTATGACGAAGTCGTCAATTTTTGTAAGAAAAACGGCGCTTTTGACCCACGGACCATGGGCACAGCTCCGCGACGCAGCGATCCGCAACCTCTCTGACCGGCCCGACCTCATCCCACCACTGGACCCGCCGACCCGCAACCAGTTCAACTACGCCCTCCGCACCCACCTCCCCGCCC
>CAZBCV010000040.1:0-19481 GCA_964490495.1 uncultured Aureispira sp.
GAAATCAATTACATATATCAATGCCAACGATTAGTGGGTTTGAAAGTCTGACAAGCTTAACCGGATATCTGGATTTACGTGCTCAAGAAATTAATGGATTTAATTTCCTTACCAATTCTGGGGACTATGGCATTTTAAATGCTAGTAACATTATGGGGTTTAATGCACTGACTGCAATAAACCAATTAAATTTTTATTCAGACAGTACTACAGTCTCATATGTAGAAGGATTCAACAGTTTACAGACTATTGCATGGCTTAATTTCGCTTTCTCTTATAACTCCGAATTAAAAGGTTTCAATGCTTTGGAGTCGGGACAAATAAATTTCAATAACAATCAAGTCATAGAAGGCTTCAATAGCTATGCTGAACCCTTCGACCTCAACTTTAATGGACAGAAAATTGATGGATTTAATGCCGTACCCAGTGGGTATCTTAATATTACAGCAGACACTCTAATCGGCTTTAATCAAATGACGACCGCAAGCGGGCTTTCTCTAAATGCACCCTATATTTCAGGATTTAATGCTCTTGAAACCACAAATGGAGAATTAGATATTACTACTGAAGACCTGACTGGCTTCAATGCACTCACTTCAGGTGATATCAGCATCGTAGCTAATACCATAAATGGTTTTAATGGTTTGAACAATTCTAACGCCATCTCACTCACAGCAGCTGAGATCACTGGTTTTGGAGGATTAGAGCAAGTTCAACATTTAGGTTTAAATGGTGATTTGAACACATTCAATGCATTCACACAATTAACCACAGTTTCAAATACTTTGGATATACAAAGTCAAAGAAGTGATTACAACATTTTTCCTGCCTTACAAAACATTGATTGGCTGACAATTTCTAATAGTCCTAACTTTACAGGAAGTGCGTTTTTCCCTTTAGCTCAAATTAAAACTTTAGTTATCAATGATTGTGCAGGTTTGGTCAACCTCGATGGCTTAATTAGACAAACAAAATATCAAAGTGTCGCTCTAAATAATAATTCATCTATGACGGACTTGACAGGGTTAGAAAGAGTCAAAAATGTAGTCAACTTGACACTTAATGGCAATTCGAGTTTGACTGATATTGAAGCATTGGACAGTATGCGTATCATACAAGGCAATCTTATTTTGACCCACAATACTTCACTCAATGAATGCTGTGTGTTGGCCTTTATCATTAATCGTAATAAAGTTTTTGGGTTCATAGATATAGCTGGTAATGCCCACGATTGTGAGGACATTGTTATGGTATTGGAAGAGACTTGTTTGGATTCTGATGGCGATGGTATAGCAGACCCACAAGACAACTGTCCATTGGCTTACAATCCCGACCAATCTGATATAGATAACGATGGCGTGGGAGATATGTGTGACAACTGTATAGATATAGCCAATCCCGGACAAGAGGATGACAATGGAGATGGTATAGGAAATGTTTGTCAGCCAACAGCTGGAACTGGTTTTATGGATTTGAATGATTCAGATTTGTTTATCACCAATAATTTAAGAGGTGTGATATTTCAAACCAGAAGTGGCAATTGTTATAGAATTAGAATAGATGAAAGTGGCAAAGTCCTCAGTATTCCATTGCCTCAATGTCCATAAAAATGTCTAGAATGCAAAGGAAATTCAAATACCCTGAAGCTCAAGCCCTTTATGATCAGGCTTTGGGTATCATGGAGACCGTAAAAGAATTAGTAGCATTAATAGATGAAGACAATAAAATGCTTTCAGTCATTGGTCAACAAATGGAAGGCGACTCCTACATGATACCTGCCAAAATTATAGGTGCAGAAAGTGGAAAACTGTATGATATTCGTATGGAAAATGCGACTTTAATCCGAATGCACGCCCGAGATATAAAAACGGGAACAAATAATTTTATTGGTTTTGGGTATAAATTTAATGAATACCTCACAATACTGAACGACCAAGTAGATAAATTTAGAGATTTATTCAAGATATGGGTAGCCACTTTCGACCCCATGTGTGCGATAGAAGACGAATGGGGACTTTTAAATCCCCCGGGTATGGATTTTTCTCAGCAAAACGAATATGATTTAATGGACAGAATGGATGAAGATGAGGAGGAAGATAATGACTTGTTTTTGGATGATGACGATGAAGATTTTGATTAAAAATTAAAATTTATGAGGTGAGATAGGCTCTAAGCTGAATATATCGAATTCAGAAGCATTAATATACTCACAATTAATCGGTAATACTTTTCAAATTGAAAATAAAACAAGATTTCTAGCATGTGTCCGAAATGACGACGTAAAAAGTGATTATGAGGTAATCAACATTAATACTTATTTTTGATAACTTTAGATAACCTGGAAGCCTTAAAAAGTAAAAAAAGTCGAATAATATAGAGTTTTTGTCTATAAAAATTCACTTTGTATCAGAGGCGAAGTTAACTTTGTGCAAATTAAATATCAAAATCATGAGAGTATTTTACATCCTAGTTATTTCATTAATGGCCTTGTCCACTGATGCTCAAATTAAATTTAAAATTCCAGATTTTTCAACTGCCATAGATAAAGACCGTGCTTCGATAAGATACAGTGGTCAACTGGCAGACGCTTTAGATAGTACTTTCAATAAAATTTCCGAGGTTTCTGATATTCGGGGATTCAGTGCAGCTCTGACCCTACCTAATGGTGATGTATGGAAAAGAGCATCTGGTCAAGCTTCCGATGTACCCACTGTAACAGAATTGACTACTGACCATCTCATAGGTATGGGTAGTGTAACTAAAAGTTTTGCAGCAGCAGCCCTTCTCAAGCTCATAGACGAAAATAAGGCCAATCTCAATGATACTATTGGGAAGTATCTGCCGCCTTATAACAACATTAATCCTAAAATTACCATCAAACAAATTTTGAATCATAAAAGCGGTGTGTCAGATTACTTAAATGAAAATCAAAATTTTGGTAATTTAATCAATACATTTCCAGATTCTATTTGGTCAGTTGATACAATATTGACTTACTTCGTAAAATCTAAAAACTTCAATCCTGGAGCTTCATGGTCCTATTCCAATACAAACTATTTATTAGTAGGTAAAATATTAGAGGCCATAGAGCAAAAACCATGGTATATCGTCGTCAGAGAAAAGATATTAACCCCTTTAGGACTTGATCACACTTACGCATATCCATCAGAAAGCATAGGCGATGAGTCCTTTTCACATGTTTTTATCGACATTGACGAAAATGGTATATCAGAAGATCTTAATAGCTTAAATTTCCCTATTGAAGGCTTGTTTTCTGCTGCCTCTAGTGCTGGCAATTTAGTGACTACACCCGAAGACCTCAATAAATTTATGGTCGGTGTCTTAAGTGGTTCTTTTTATTCTCCATCCATGTACGCAGAAATTTACAAAAATTATGCCCCCTCAGGTATAGGATTGAGATATGGTTTAGGTTTTATGTCCCTGAATATAAACAACAACCTTCAAAATTATGGTCACAATGGCTATATTTACCATCAAGCCCTTTCTAACTTTCTCCCAACTAAAAATATTGCTCTAACCGTAATGCAAAATGACGCTTCAGAATATAGTCCCTCTATAGGACCAAAAAGTTTTGATCTTTATATCATGTATATCGAATTATTGGGAACATATCTAAAATATGAAGTTTTGAGTTCAATTGAAAAAATCAATGCTTTAGTGCCTTTTAAAATAAAAAGCAATATAATTTCTACAACCTTAGAATTGATCAGCGAAGTGGATTTGTCCACAGAATTATTTAACATCATCAACCAAAATGGACAGAACGTTGCAACCATTTCATCAATTCATAACCAAATTGATGTAAGTCATTTGCCTCATGGACTATACTTCATTACAAGTAAGAATACAACATATCCATTTGTAAAAATAAACTAATTCATTGCAGCTGAATGTTATTATTTCAAATATAGAGAATCCTCGACACATTAGTTTCGGGGATTTTTTTTGCGAACCTTTGAAAATTTTCGAGCAATAGCCTCATAAAAGGATTTTAAATCAATGATTTTGATTAAAAATTTATAAATAAAATGAACCATTTCTTTAGCAAGTTTATTTATAGTGTGGTTTTGACCATATCTTAAAACCTAATGTCTATGATAAACAAAAAAGTAAATTCTGTACAAGAAGCGCTCCAAGGACTTTCTGATAGTATGACTGTGATGTTGGGAGGTTTCGGACTGTGTGGAATTCCAGAAAACTGTATAGCTGAGATGGTGAAAATGGGTATCAAAGACCTCACTTGTATTTCTAACAATGCAGGTGTAGATGATTTTGGTTTAGGCCTGCTCCTGCAAAACAAACAGATAAAAAAGATGATTTCTTCATATGTGGGTGAAAATGATGAATTCGAGCGTCAAATGTTGAGTGGAGAACTCGAAGTAGAACTCATACCTCAAGGCACATTGGCAGAAAGATGCCGTGCCGCTCAGGTAGGTATTCCTGCATTTTATACGCCCGCTGGATATGGTACGGAAGTGGCTGAGGGCAAAGAAGTTAGAGAATTTAATGGTAAAATGCACATAATGGAGCACGCTTTCAAAGCTGATTTTTCTATTGTCAAAGCTTGGAAAGGTGATGCAGCAGGCAATCTTGTTTTCAAGGGAACAGCCAGAAATTTCAATCCCGCTATGTGTGGCGCTGCCAATATCACTATAGCCGAAGTAGAAGAATTGGTTCCGGTAGGTACATTGGATTCTAATCACATTCACATTCCGGGCATTTTTATCCAAAGAATATTTCAAGGCCATCATTATGAAAAGAGAATTGAGCAACGCACTGTAAGGTCCCGCACTTCATGATAATTCAAAAAGAATTTGTACTCAGAGCAAAGCCGAGAGGTTTTCACCTTATCACAGAAGAAGTGTTAGGTCATTTAGGCGTTTTACCTGTGACCGGAATGATGCATTTGTTTATCAAACACACTTCAGCTGGTTTGGCCATCAATGAAAATTGTGACCCAGATGTGTTGACTGACTTTGAGTCCGTGTTCAATTTTTTAGTCCCAGAAAACATGCCTTTTTTGGAGCATACCATAGAAGGTCCTGACGATATGCCAGCGCACATCAAATCTGTTATGACTGGACATTCTGTGACCATACCTATTACAGACCACAAGTTGAATTTGGGTACGTGGCAAGGCATATATCTTTGCGAATTTAGAAATAGTGCTTCGTCCAGGCGCGTTGTGGCTACAATATATTATTAGCGGAACTGATCAAAAGGTATGCTAATGAGTTTTCTAACCGCCTGCTGCTACACCCAATATACTGATAGCAGAAGGTTCACTTTTCAAAAGTTCGAGGCAACAAGCTTCAACTGTGGCGCCAGTAGTGATGACATCATCTAGAACTAAAACATGAAGTCCTTTTAGATTTCTTTTGTGATTGAGTTGATACACCGATTGAACATTTTCTGTGCGCTCTTCCCTACTCTTACCTGTTTGAGATTCGTTATATATAGATTTTATAACTGCATCTGCTATCATAGGTATTTGGGTACATTTGGACAAAGACCGTCCAATAATTTCAGATTGATTATAGCCTCTTTTCAGTTGTCTTTTGATATGTATAGGAACAGGAATAATCGCGTCTATATTGCAAAAAAGAGGACTTTCCACTAGTTTTTGACCTAACAATTGTCCCATTACAGTACCTACTTCTTGATTTTTCATATACTTAAGCTTATGAAGCATATTTTGAATAATGCCGCCTTCCTTAAAATAAAATAAGGCTGCCGCATGAGATATAGGTATTCTTCCTGTAAAGTTTTGAGCAATAACATTTTTAGATACCTTAAAGTGGTCTGTATAAGGAAGATCTTTGACACAATGCAAACAAAAAGAACTGCCTTTAGCTTTGGGCAATATATCGCAAGCCACACACAGATCTGGAAAAAGTGTATGAAATAAATCTCTTATAGGTGTATTCAAATAGTTGTTACTGTGAATAAGAGAGGACTTCATTTATGGTTCAATTTTATTTTTTTATTTTTTTACTATGTGTACTATAAAGTGCGAAAATACCGTGGCCATTATTAATGTTAGTAGGTAAGCTCACCGGGGTGGAAAAGGGATTATCTTCGGCTTCAAAATATTTATTCAACAATTTAGCATATTCAAAAAGATTTTTGTCAATAGAACTCCATTGAAAAATTTTATCGTTATCATCATATTCATAATATGTCAACCTTAGCTTTCTCAAATCTCCGTCAAACCCCTCATCATTTACCAAAATAGAGCCTTCAAAAAAGAATGTACCAACTTCAAATGACCCTAAATAAGTTTTATTAAAAGTGGTATCAAAGATATTCTCATCAATATCGTAAAGCCCTACCATATAATAATTTTCCAAACCCTTAGTATCTTTAAAAGTTAAATCCAAAGCACTCACTCTATCTCCAAATCTATCTAGTACTTGTTCTTCTAAAAGTGTAATACTATCAATGGGCACCAATGGAAGAAGAGTTTGTGTAGATGTGACAGTTTTAAACCCTGGTGCTGAAACAGTTAAAGTAATAGGTGTATTTTCTGGAATATCCATAAGCGGAAAAATATATAAATCTGACACATCATTGACAAACCTAATAGAATTGGAAAGACATTCAAAAACCCCATTATTATCAAAACAAATAGAATCACTTTGTCTAGTAAGATCTTCAAATTTATAATATTGTGCCAGTTTTTTGGTATTATTCCATTCGAGGGTGACAGTAGAGTTTTCAACATTTTTTACCTTGTCAAAAATACCAACTGTTTGTGATACATAAACTAATATTTTGGCTTTGCCATTGACAACTGGATTGAAAGAAAAAACTACTAGTTTGGGCTCATATGGTGGAGGATCAATATTAACTACAGTCTCACATCCAGTAAAAGTTAATAAAGAAATCAAGAAAGTGTAAAAGGATATTTTAATATATAATTGTCTCATAATAATACAAAATTAAAAGGTTATTGTCCATGAAAAATATGGAATAATAGGAAACAAAGCTAATTGTTTTAGTGATGGTTTTGATTCAAAACTCCCTGTATTGATATCGTAAGTGTAATCAGTTCCTAAATAAACAAAAAATGGATTATTTCTACTATAGGCATTATAGGCTCCAAAAGACCATATTCTTTCATATTTAGGTTTTTTCTTTTTGATATTGATACCTACATCCAATCGATGGTAGTTTTCCATTCTGAAATCATTTCTATTATCAAAAAACTGAATTGGAAAATAAAAAGGATTGTTGCGCGACATATGACCGTTGGATATACTATTTGGAATAGTTACAGCATTTCCTGTACCAAAGACCCAAGTGGCAGAGATGTCGATTTTTGGAGATAATTCATACATCCCTACCAAAGACAAGTCATGACGTCTATCATAACGAAATGGAAACCATCTTCCTTCATTGAGATCATCGAACCTTCGTTCCGTCCACGAAAGGGTGTATCCAGTCCAACCCGTGAATCTTCCTGTCTTACGTTGTAAAAAAACCTCACCTCCATAGGATCGGGCAGAACCTTGTGTGACGCGGGTTTGCCAATCTGTAACAGCAAATATACCTTCTCCTTCAGCGAAAGACATCACATTGTCCATATCTTTGTAGTAAGCTTCTATAGTGAACTCATATTCTTCATTCCAGGTTTTTGAATATCCTACGGCAGCTTGCCAAGATTTTTGTGGACTTATTCTATCTGTAGTAGGTACCCAAAGATCCGTAGGTAAACCAATGCCTTCATTAGATAACAAATGGATAAATTGCTGCATATTGGCCCAAGATGCTTTAAGTGAAGCCGTTGGGGACAATAAGTATCTTGCGCTCAAACGAGGCTGTAAAGAACCATAGTTCTTATTATTGACATGAAAGGTACTAAAATGAAGACCTGCATTGATCTTGAATTTTTTGTTTATTTCCCAGTCATCTTCTACGTATGTATTGGTTTCGATTGCATTCACCGTTTTTTGGCCTATACTTTGATTAAAATTGAGCATATCTCTTGTGTCAATATTTTGTAATTTAAAAACACCCGGATTGAATTGATGATGAGTAGCACCTGTTCCAAATTTGATAAGATGCTGTGGTATTGGTGCATAATCAAAGTCAATTTTAACTCCATAATCTTCAATACCTGCTGAATAATCCAAAGAAACAAATTCTCTATCTTTCGTTCGTGGATATTCTGAACCAAATTCACTCAAAGTACTTAAATCATATTGGCTATAAATCAAAGTGGTATTGCTGAATAACTTAGGTGTCCATGATCTATTCCATCTTAAGGCTGAAGTGATATTCCCCCATCCTAAACCCGCATTAAGTTCATCTATATTAGGGTTTTCAGAACTACTACCCCATTCTTCTTTAGTGTTTAAGTAAAACCTGTCTCGACCACCATAAATACTAAAAAACAATCTGTCTTTGTCTGAAATTTTATGATTAATTTTTGCATTAAGGTCATAGAAATAATAACCCGTACTTCCTTCGATGCCTTCTTGTCTCAAAGAGCTTTTGATAATGGGTCGAGCTAAGAGATCTATGTATGTTCGACGTGCTGATACAATGAAAGAAGTCTTTTCATTTTTGCCAATGGGTCCTTCAAGTGTGAAACGTGAAGCCACCAAACCTATTGAAGCAGTACCACCCAATTTTTTTGTGCTCCCTTCCTTCATGGTAATATCAATGACTGATGATAATCTCCCACCATAACGAGCGGGAAAACCTCCCTTTACAAGTTTTACATCTTTGATAGCATCAGTATTGAAGACAGAAAAGAAACCGAACAAATGTGAAGCATTATAGACTGGTACACCATCCAGTAAAACTAAATTTTGGTCAGGGCTTCCCCCACGAACATAAAGGCCACTTTGTCCTTCACCTCCCGATTGCACTCCTGGTAGCAATTGCAAGACTTTAAGTACATCTGTTTCACCAAGAAGAGCTGGAATTTTTTTGATTTGAGCTATAGGAATATCTATGGTGCTCATTTGTGTTTGTTCTTGGATTTTTATTTGACGCTTACCTTCTACCACCACTTCATTGAGAACATTTGAAGGTTCTAAATTGATATTGATGATTTGATTTTCTGTAAAGGGAATCGTTATCGTTTTGGAGTCAAAACCTATATAGCTGAATGTTAAAGTTAAAGACTCTGAGCGTGCCAATGTCAAAGAATAAAAGCCATAGGTATTGGAGACTGTGCCAGATTGATATACATCGCAATATACATTGGCACTGATGAGTGCTTCTCCGTTACTATCGTCTGTGATGTATCCACTCACCGTGATATTTTGAGTAAAAGCAAAGCAGGGCAAAGTAATAAAACAAAACCATACAAGTAACTTGCGGTAGGTTTGAATATTTTTTGTCAAAAAACTCTGTAATTTTTGTTTCATAAATATAAATTATGGTTTTAAAATTTTGCATTAATGATATAATTCACAAAATACTAACGCACAAATGTGCAAAAATGCTGAATATATAAAATGAAAATATAAAATTTTAACATTTATTTAAAGTATATTGAAACCTCTTATGGAATAACTGATATTTACTCCATATTATCATCTCAAAATTTCACCACATCAAAGCAAAGGGATAAATTGAGGGATTGTGTACAAATATATAGGATTTTTTTATCTTTGCATCGATTTACATTTATATGATATTTCAGCCAACTAATTAATGTCTTTTTTTGTTGACGAGAAGTAAATTTGATTTTAAATTAAAAAAAATGGGTTATGAATGATAAAAAAAATATGTTTAAAAAACTAAAATCAATTTTTATCGTGGAGGATGATAGTCTCATCGCTAAAGAACAAGAAATCTCCAGAAATAAACCTAAAGATATTGCTTTGAATACTCCAAAAATTGAAGTTATTCAACCTATACAGGGAAAATCAACTGATATTGGAAGCTTAGAAAACAACAAGTTTAGCGATATATTATTTAAGGTCATTGAGGACAATAATATTGATGGTTTTGATTATTTAGAATTTAAAAACTCAGTGGTAAGCTTAGCTAAGAATATTCCTGATGAAGGCACACAATACAAATCGGCATATGAGGTGGGGAAAACTATAGGACTCACTAAAAACCGTCTTTTAGAAACGGCGCAATTTTATGCCGATATTATCAAAAAAGAGGAAACTAAATTTTCACAAGCATTTGAGAATCAAAGACAGCAACAACTGAATGGAAGAGCCGAAGAAATAAAAAAACACGAGGACGAGATTGTAGATTTTGAACAACGTATTGCACAACTTCAGCAAACCATTGAAGAACACAAAGTAAAAATAAATGAATTGCGAACAGCCATGAATGAATCCACTGAAAAACTGGCTCAAACGCATGGAGAATTTCAAGCAGCTTATCAAAACTTACATAATCAAATGGCAATGGACATTCAAAAAATCAATAAATATATCTCCTAATACCTCATCGATATGAAACTCACCTTCGGTTTTTCTCCTTGCCCCAATGATACTTTTATGTTTGAGCCCATTGTCAACAAAAAAATAGATACTAAAGGGTATGAGTTTGAGTTCATAATGGAAGATGTCGAATATCTCAACAAAGCAGCCCTAAACCATCAAACAGATATTACAAAATTGAGTTTTAATGCCTTTACACAACTTGTCCATCAATATCAACTGCTCCACAGTGGAAGTGCTTTAGGCAATAATTGTGGCCCTCTTCTTATCGCAACCAAATCTTACGACATCAATGATGTGAATGATTTAACAATTGCAATACCCGGGTACAATACTACTGCCTACTTATTATTAAAACATGCGTTTCCTCATGTTAATAAAATGAAAGAAATGATATTCTCTGATATAGAGGAATCTGTCATTTCTGGAGAGGTAAATGCAGGACTTATCATACACGAAAACCGATTTACTTACCAAGACAAAGGTTTGATGAAAATCTTAGACCTGGGCGAATACTGGGAACAAACTACGGGTTCTCCTATCCCCTTAGGAGGCATCGCCATCAAAAGAGATTTAAGTCCAAAAATAAAGTCCGATATAAATCAAATTTTGTATGACAGTGTTTTCTATGCTTTCCAAAATCCAATGTCAGGTTGGGATTTCATAAAGCAACATGCACAAGAAATGTCTGATGATGTCATAAAAAGTCATATCCAATTGTACGTGAACCATGAGTCTCAAATGTTGTCAAATAATGGTAAAAAGGCCATTGAATTGTTATTCAAAAATAAAGGAATACAAATAAACATGAATGCAGTATTAGTAAGTGACCATAAATAAAGGCAGTTTGAATATTTTATCATTTTTAATCCGTCCAATAAATATCACACCAGAATTATGCATCAAGTTTTGAAAAATTATTCAACAAAATAAATATTTATACACTTCAAATACCTACCTTTGAGATATGAAAATGTTCAATTTATTAATAATTCTTTTTTTGGGGTATCTTCCTACGTATTCCAACACTGACTCCATACAAGTATCTTTATTGACTGTTGGACCAGGAAAAACCATAGAATCTATCTACGGCCACAATGCCATAAGAATAAAAGATGATACTAAAAATATTGACCTCACCTTCAATTATGGCACCTTCGACTTTGATACGCCTGGATTTATTATCAAGTTTATGCGAGGAAAATTGCCGTATATAGTCGGTGCTTCCAGATATGAAAACTTCTTAAATTATTATTATAGAGAAAATAGAAATGTCACAGAACAAGTTCTCAATTTGGACAGTCTTCAAAAAGTAGAAATCATTGAATTTTTGGAGTGGAACATACTGCCGGAAAACAAAGAATATATGTATGACTTCTTTATGGATAATTGCGCCACAAGACTGCGTGATATATTAGAACAAAATATTGCCTCATTGCAATGGGACACCACACGTGAAAGTCAAAAAACCTTTAGGCAAATCATCAAAGGCTACCAAACTGAAATGCCCTGGACTGATTTTGGTATTGATCTCATTATAGGTGCAAGGGCAGAAAGAAAAACAAACCTAAGAGAAGAGACATTTATACCTGACTACTTAATGAATGCCGTCTCATATGCAAAAACAAATAATCAAAAAGGCATTGAACAATCAAAAAACGTGGTATTGAATATAGAACAAACGCAAGTAAAACCTAATTTTTTATTGACTCCGATGTTTTTATTTATAATTTTATTTCTTTTTGAAGTCAATCTCTTTTTTAGAGGGCTTAATCAAAAAACACCTCGCTGGACCCCAAAATATGATGCTTTCTGGATTATCATAGTGACCATTTGTAGTATTTTAATGGTATTCATGTGGTGGGGAACCGACCATTCTGCTACAAAAGACAACTGGAATTTATTATGGGCTACACCTTTGCTGTTGGTTTGGTATTTCACCCACATAAAGGAAAGTCTTTTCTCAAACACTTTACTTTTTCTTATAAGTGTGGGTTTATTATTATCCCTAATTAATAGTATCCCAGCTTTAAACTTCTTGCCGCAATATTTCCATCCAGTTATATCTGTCATTTGTATGATTCTTGCACTAAAAATAGGGAGACTTTATCTTCAAACCAAAAAAATCAATAATATTCCTTTATGAAAATAATTAAATATTTAGCCATAGCTTTAGGTGCTTTGGGATTGATTTATTTTATAGGGCCTAAAAAAACTTATGACCCCGTAGTACTGAATGATGTAGAATTCACTGCGGACATCCACAATGTTGAAGAATGGCTCGCTCTTAAAGAAGCTCAAATTCCAGACCTCAAACCGGACAATGAAGCAAAAATAATTTGGGCCAATGATAGTTTAAAATCAAAAACAGAATACGCATTGGTATATATGCATGGTTTTTCGGCGAGCCATGAAGAAGGTGCACCATTGCATGAAGATGTGGCCAAAAGATATGGAATGAATTTACTGCTCACACGTCTTGAGGACCATGGCAGACGTGATACAAATACATTTCAAAACCTCACTCCTGACAATTTTTTATATTCAGCAGAAGAGGCTCTTCGGATAGGACAACTCATCGGTGAAAAAGTGATAGTGATGTCCTGTTCTACTGGAGGTACACTTTCCATAATATTGGCAGCTGAAGGTTTTGATATACATAGCTTCATCATGTATTCGCCCAATATAGACATTTACGATAAAAAATCAGAATTACTTCTTTACCCTTATGGGGAAAAACTATCAGAAATCGTGATGGATGGACACCACAATAGAATCCAATACGATACTTCGGCACAGAAATATTGGAATTCTATTTATCATACAAATGGTCTTTTTGCACTTAAAACGCTTATAAGGGATTATATGAATGAAGAAAATTTCAAAAAAATAAATATTCCTACATTTGTGGGCTATTATTACAAAAATGAAGACGAACAAGACAATGTAGTTTCCGTAGAAAGAATGAAAGATTTTGTCCATCAAATAAGTACAGACACTTCCAAAAAACGAATGGTCAATTTCCCAAATGCTGGCAACCATGTCATTTCGTCACATATTATGTCTAAAGAAATTGATAGGCTTCGAGTCGAAACTTACAAATTTATAGATGAGGTTTTAAAAATTAAAATTATCAACCAAAATTAATTAAAATGAAATTTGTAATGGGAATAATGGTTTTATGGTATTCAGCTCAAAGTTTAGCTCAAAGAGACACCCTCATTTATGTAGGAGACCCAATGTGTTCTTGGTGTTATGGGTTTTCGCCCGAATTGGACAAAATAAAAGAAGCCTTTCCAAACACACCCATGGAAATGGTCATGGGCGGATTGAGAGCTGGCGGCGAAGAAAACATGAACGATTTAAAAGCTTTTTTGTCACAACATTGGAAGGAAGTAGAAGTAGCCTCAGGTCAAAAATTTAATTATTCTATCTTGAACGATTCCTACCTCATGTACGACACGGAACCCGCCTGTAGAGCGGTGATGGTAGCCACCTACCTTAAGCCTGAAATTTCTTATTCTTTTTTCAAAAGAGTACAGTATTCATTCTATTACGAAAACAAAAATCCACTAGATTTTGAAACTTATGTGGCTATTGCTGAAGAGTTTGGAATTAATGCAGGTTTATTTAGAAAAACGATAAAAAGCCATGAAGCTAAAGCGGCTACACAATCCTCATTTGATTATTCTAAGCAACTGGGTGTCCAAGGTTTCCCTACCTTATTGGCAAAAATAGATGGGAAGATTTTTTTGGTGACTAATGGCTATCAAAAGGCAGAAAAACTCATTGGACTATTAAAAATGAAAGGTCTCAATTGATTTTTTATGAAATAATTCAATATCTTTACATTTATTTCGTTTGGGTATTATTGTATAAAAATAGAAAAATATAATTTTGAGAAGTAACTTAATTAAAGTTTGTTTTTATTTGCTCGCTGTGCTTGCCGTATTCACATCGTGTAGAAGAGATGATTTTTTTGATGGAGATGTGGAAGTAACCTTTTCGGTGGATACACTTAGGTTTGATACTGTATTCACGACCATAGGTTCAATGACAAGAATTGTAAAAGTCTATAATCCAGAAAAACAACCCATAAAAGTGGATATTGAGTTAACAATGGCCCAACCACAGTTTTTCAGAATCAATGCCAATGGAAAACAAGGTCCCATTGTTAGAGATATGGAAATCAATGGACAAGACAGTATTTACATTTTTGTGGAGGCTACCATCGACCCAGATGCTCCTGTAAGTGTATCCCCCTTTATTATAGAAAACAACATCAAAATTACGGCTAACGGCAAAGAAAAACGAATATATCTTGAAGCTTTTGGTCAAAATGCCAATTACATCACTCCCAAAAGTGGTAAAGGTCAAGCTTTTTTGCTTTCATGCAACTTAGGTGAAATAAGATGGGACGACCCCAAACCCTATGTTATCTATGGGCGCTTATTTGTGGATAGTTGTCAGGTGGTTATACCAGAAGGCACTCGAATTCACATACATGGTGGTGTAGTGAGAGATAGCAGTAGTGTTTTTAATGATGGTGCTATAATCGTTTTCAAAAACGGAAGTATAAAGGCCATGGGAACTGCAGAAAAACCCATCATTTTCGAAGGAGATAGATTAGACCCTGAGTTTAAAGACAATAGTTCGCAGTGGTTGGGACTAGTGATTTGGCAAGAGAGTCGCAACAATATTTTTGAACATACGATAATTAAAAACTCAATTATAGGTTTGAGAATTGATTCCTTGGGACAAGTGGAACTCAATTCATGCGAAATTCAAAATACAGGATCCTCGGCGATTATAGCCAGACATGCAGAAATAAAAGCTACCAATTGTTTGATTTATGGCAATGGCTCCTATGGGGTGCAAATGGCTTATGGTGGCAATTATAGTTTTGATTATTGTACAATAGCCAGTTACTCCGGGAGAAGAGAAGCTATTTATCTAGATGATGTGCAGTGCGACAATCCACCTTTTTGCTCCGAACGAAGGCTCAATCCGCTCAATGCCCGTTTTCGAAACTGTATTTTTGCAGGGTCAGAAAAAGATGAAATTAATATGGTTAATCTAGGACCTGTTCAAGATTTCAACTATCAATTCACAAATTGTGCAGTCAAAGTTGAAGACCTATTAAAAGCCGATAATTTTCCTGATTTTTTTACTAAATGTGAGAGCTGTATTAATCTAAAAAACAATGATAAATTGTTTCTCGACAGAGGTGCCAACGATTATAGGTTAGATACCATGTCTGTTGTCCTTCAAAAAGGAATATCACTGCCCAATATTGCCGTAGATAAAATACTAAAATCAAGAAAAAATCCACCAGATTTGGGGTGTTTTGAATTCTAAAAAAGTCAAAACATTATTTGAGGCCACCAAGGCGACGAATAACTTCAGAGGCCAATGTTAAACCAAAAAGTGCTGGCATATAAGAGATTGTGCCGTAAAATGACTTTTTATAATTTTTCCCATCGGTCATTTTTAGGGCATCTTTTATTTGTATTTCCTCTGAATATACTGTCAATATACCTCTTTTGATTCCTATACGTCTCAAACGTTTTTTAATTGTTTGAGCAAATTTGCATTCCTTGGTTTTTCCTATATCCGCAACCCGAATTTTTAATGGATCTAATTTTCCGCCAGCTCCCATCGAAGAAATAAAATTACATTTTTGGTGCTTAGCCATTTCTATGAGCGTCAACTTTGGCGATATACTATCTATACAATCCATCACAAAATCAAAATTTTGGGCAGTCAATAAGTCCTTCATATCTTCAGGCTCCATAAATTTATCATAAGCTGTAATTCTAAGCTCAGGATTGATATCCAAAAAACGTTGCTTCAATAAGTCAGCTTTTGACATTCCTATAGTACTGTGTAAGGCTTGCATTTGTCTGTTTATGTTTGTAGGATCTACAATATCACCGTCAATAATCGTAATAGCTCCAATTCCCGCTCTTACTACAAATTCACCCGCATAACTGCCAACACCCCCGAGTCCGACTAATAAAACATGTGCATTTTTCAATTTTTCGATAGCTTCTTCGCCTATCAATAATTCAGTTCGTTCTAACCAATGACTTGTTCCCATTTTTTACCAAAAAATATTTTATAATTATTAAACAATATACTACTTACCACATCCAAAGACTTATTTTGAGCTTGAGCCAATATTTCATATCTCCGTTGTAAAGACAAAGATAAATCCCCATCACTTTCTATGAATATCCTATCTAAAGGCAAAAATTTCAACAAATCAAATTTGTTGTGCAACCAACTTTCATCGGGTGCAATGGATAAAAACAAACCTTTATCCAATAAACTCTTGGCTAAATCAATTTTTTTTGAATAGCCATGAATGCACCATTTATCTTTCTGAAAATCTTTTCTAGCCTCTATAATTTCATTAAATGACCTCACACAATGAATGACTACAGGCGCACTATTTTCATGTGCGATAGCTAAGTGCAATAAAAAATTCTTCATCTGAATATCAAATGGAGCGCCTTGTAATTTATCCAACCCACATTCTCCTATGCCTAAACAAAACAAATTGTTGTGATAAGTGCCCTGAAGCAAATCCAAATCGTTTTGCTTTAATACTTTTTGTTGCCACCAAGGATGATAACCCATTGTAAAAAGTCCCGACAGATCTGATACACTGCCATGAACCGAAACTATTTTCAAGGTTTCAGGAATAAAACTATCCACATGAGTATGGAAATCAACAAATTTCATTTTCTATATTATGAGTTGGCTTAAACCGTAAAATGGCATATCTAAATTAAGCTTTTAATGTATAAATATTAATAACGATTTGTGACATTTGTTTGGCTAGGCAAAGGTATAATTTCCCTATTTGATAAATCTTTTATCAACAAAAATTTATACACATTTTTTAAATTTAATATCTAACAAATTAAAATTCCTAACTCTTTATTTTATATTTGTGAGCAAAAATCAAATCGGAACTCACTGAAATAATCGCAAAAATAAAAATAAATTATAAAAATGATATATCTCACAATTTTTAATTTAAATATCATTGCCATAAAATTATGTATATGGAAATAAAGTACTAAATTTGCATCTTAAAATAAACTCTAACACAAATGTCAACAACCAATCCAACAGCCAAATTAAAAGTCTTTTCAAAAACAGACTTAAAATCATGGGTAGAAAATGTCGCTAACTATTGTGAAGCTGAAAGTATTTATTACTGCAATGGTTCAGATGAAGAATATGATATCTTTTGTAACAAATTAGTAGAAAAAGGTACGTTTATAAAGCTAAATCATGAAAAAAGGCCCAATAGCTATGCCTGCTTCAGTGACCCTAGTGATGTAGCACGCGTAGAGGATAAAACATTTATTTGTAGTAGGACTAAAGATGATGCAGGTCCTACCAATAATTGGATGTCCCCTAAAGAAATGAAAGCCATTCTCAATGGATTGATGAAGGGATGTATGAAAGGAAGAACATTGTATGTCATTCCATTTTGTATGGGCCCAGTGGGCTCACCTTACTCAAGATATGGTGTAGAAATAACTGACTCAGAATATGTTGTGGTAAATATGAAAATTATGACTAGAATGGGTTCTAAGATTATGCCTTATCTCGAAAGTCACGACTTCGTAAGGTGTGTGCATACATTAGGTGCGCCACTCCAACCAGGCGAAAAAGATGTATTGTGGCCTTGTAATCAAGAAAAATATATAACACATTTCCCTGAAGATCGAGTCATAATTTCATATGGCAGTGGATACGGTGGGAATGCTCTGTTGGGCAAAAAGTGTTTTGCATTGAGAATTGCGAGCGTTATGGCCAATGAAGAAAATTGGTTGGCAGAACACATGTTGATTCTCGGTATTGAGTCTCCTCATCATAAAAAAACATACCTCGCAGCATCATTTCCTAGTGCATGTGGCAAAACAAATTTTGCAATGCTCATACCACCTAAGGAAATGAATGGTTACAAAATTACTACTGTCGGAGACGATATAGCCTGGATATTTAAGGATGAAAATGGAAGTTTAAGAGCCATAAATCCTGAAAGTGGGTATTTTGGTGTAGCACCTGGAACTAATTTCGAAACCAACCCCAGTGCGATGGAAACAATAAAAGAAAATACTATTTTCACAAATGTAGCTGTTACGCCCGATGGGGATGTTTGGTGGGAAGGTATGACAAATGATGTCCCTGATGGTTTGACAGATTGGCACGGCCAGCCTTATGATAAAGCGAGTGGACAGCCTGCAGCCCATCCCAACAGTAGATTTACTGTACCTGCACATCAAAACCCCGTAGTAGATTCTGAGTGGGACAATCCTGAAGGTGTCAAAATAAAAGCATTTATATTCGGTGGACGTAGAGCAACAACAGTTCCTTTAGTCTATCAATCCTTTAATTGGAACTTCGGAGTTTATACTGCTGCAACTATGGGTAGCGAAACAACAGCAGCCGCTTTTGGCGCTCAAGGCGTGGTAAGAAGAGACCCGTTTGCCATGTTGCCTTTCATGGGTTATAATATTGGTGATTATATAAACCATTGGCTTCAATTTGGAAGATCTTTACCCAATGCCCCAAGAATATTTAATGTCAATTGGTTCAGAAAAGACGAAAATGGTAAATTTGCATGGCCAGGTTTCGGACAAAATATGCGAGTACTCAAGTGGATATTAGATAGAATCCATGGTCAAGCGTCCGCTGTGGAGTGTCCTATTGGTTGGGTTCCAAGATATGAAGATTTGGATTGGGAAGGACTCGATTTTTCAAGAGAAGACTTTGATAAAATAATGACCATAAACAGTGAAGCGTGGAAAAAAGAATTGCTCTCTCATGAACAGTTGTTTTCAACATTTTACAACAAATTGCCAAAAGAATTTCTTTTTATGCGCGAACTACTGCTTTCTTCATTATGGAGGTCACCTGAAAATTGGGAACTTCACCCGGAAGTCCATTAAATTTTCTTTGTTAATTTAGGATAAATTGAGTTTTCTCACCACACAATTCTTACAAATGACAATGTTTGGT
>CAZBCV010000041.1:0-18985 GCA_964490495.1 uncultured Aureispira sp.
AAGAGATGGGCTTGTAGAATCTGACGAGCTTAATACCAAATTCATAAAACTTTAGTACATAAGGTTGATGGAATGTCTTATATGAGTTGATGTATCCATTCGAACGTTTCTTTTGTGCTGATGGAAGCTCCAGTTTCTAACATTCGGAATATTTCAAGATTTCGTTCTGGGGTATAATTTTTTTGTGTTTTTATAGTAGAAAAGTTAGAAGGAGCATTTTTTATGTTTTGTACCATTTCTGCCCATGATGTATATAGATGAGGTGATTGTACACTGTTCAAAAATATTTTATCAGTTTCACATTGAAAGCATTTCATACTTTTTCCATCAAAAAACTCCAACCATTGGATATTATTTAAAGCATTATCTATGACAATATCGCTAAATAGATCAATGTGATTGTTGGCTTCTTCTAGGTTTTCAGTTTTCAATCTCATCCACTCTAAGCTGTCTATACCATTCGAGGCTAGAAATTTGACAAAGTCGTCTTTTAAAATCTCAAGCTCATCTATTGTAAGTCTCCTATACTTATACATTTACTAAAAATTAATAGCCATTTTAAACAATATAACCCCACTATCGGTTTAGTTTGATATGAAGTTATTTATAAAAATTTCGATTTTAATACTGATGGCCACCTTGAGTTGTCCATGTGAATTGACAGGGCATAAATATTGTGACCACAGTCAACACATTGTATTAAAAAACAGGAAGGATATTAGAAAATGGAGAACACAGGGTACAGTTTTGGAAAATACGAATACACAAATTGATAGCCTTACGCAAAATGTTGACCCATCCATAGAGACGGGACATTTAATGAATAAATAGGATTAAATAAAGTTGCCAATACGGAAAAATAATTGGTATCTTTAGGTTATCACTGTTATCCATTTGTATGCAGAAAAAAATTAACTTCATTCTAAGATAACCTTTATTTACTTTTTTCAAGCCTGAAAAGAGAGTAAAACGTTGGTCAATTTTATAGGTGGGTTGGATTTATTCCACATTTATATCACAAAAATTGAGAAATACTCAGTGTATTTTTCTAATTTTCAATATTTAGTTTGGAAATAGTTTCAAAAAGTGTACCTTTGTGCCGCTTTTCGCAAAAAGTATTGCGAAAGCCTATATTATTATTTGTAACATACTAAAAATAATTGAATAAAAATGGCTTTAATCGGTAAGATAAGAAAAAACATGTGGCTAGTAGTCATCCTTTTGGCTTTGGCACTTGCGGGATTTATCATTATGGACATGACAAGTGGTGGCGGATCCATGGGAAATAGCAACACAGTGGGAGTGATTAATGGTGAAAAAGTTGACATGATGGAGTTCCAAAAAATGGAACAAGCACTTTATGGTGGTGGAGACTCTTACGCTAATAGGGCCTCACTTTGGGATTACATGGTAGAAAACACTGTCATCAAAAACATTTCAGAGGCTAATGGTATCAATGTTGGGAAGGAAGAGCTTGATGAATTATTATTTGGAGCTAATCTTAGTCCTGTAGTTCAATCATTTTACAAAAACCCACAGACCAATCAAGTAGATAGAGAGATGTTGGACCAAGTGAAATCTATGATTGAAAAAGGAGAAGCTGTGAATCCTGAATTTAAAATTCGTTTTGAAGAAATGATAAAACAGGTGGTGAAAAGTCAAAAACAAACGAAATTGTCACAAATGGTGTCTAAGGCACTTTATGTCCCATCGTGGTATTCTAACGCTCTTTCTGCTATAAATGATGAGTCGGCTACTTTTGACTATGTAAACATCCCATTTGACGTCATAGCCGACACGGATGTACAGTTGACGGATGAAGATTTTGCCAATTATATTAATAAATATCCAGTAAGATATACCAACAAAGAAGAAGTTAGAAATATATCTTATATAGTGTATGATGTAGTTCCATCGGCTAAAGACAGTTTAGCAATCAGAAGTAAAATGGAAAGTATAGCTTCTGGTTTTATATCTGCAACTAATGATTCTACTTATGCTGCTCAAAGCGGCGGCGGAGTGACTAATTTTATTAAAAAAGATGACTTACCCGGTATATTGAAAGATACAATATCAAAATTAGCTATTGGTACAGTTATAGGGCCATTTGCTGAAAATGGTTTGTATCAAGTGGCAAAACTTGTAGATAGGAAAATAATGGCTGATTCTGCCAAAGCGTCTCACATACTCAGGTCAGTTGAAGGAGGTGATATTACACAATTGGCACTAGCAAAAAGTTTTATTGATAGTCTTGAAAGAGAAATTAAAGCGGGTAGAATATCATTTGCAGATGCGGCCACAGCTAACAGTCAAGACCCTGGATCTGCTGTAAAAGGCGGAGACTTAGGCGCTTTTGCCCCGGGTATGATGGTGCCGGCATTTAATGATGCTGTATTTAATGGTAAAGCTGGTGAAATGTACACTGTAACGACACAGTTTGGCGTACATCTTATAAAAGTTGAAAAACTTATCTATGAGAAAAATGAGTCAAGCTACAAAATAGGATTTGTGTCTGAACCCATAGCAGCATCAGATGATACACAGTATGCTCTCAAGGAAAAAGTATTAAATGATTTAGAAAGTGTTAAGACATTAGAAGATTTGAATAAATTAGCGCTTGGAGATAGAAAAATTCAAA
Source organism: uncultured Aureispira sp. (assembly GCA_964490495.1). Taxonomy (GTDB): domain Bacteria; phylum Bacteroidota; class Bacteroidia; order Chitinophagales; family Saprospiraceae; genus OLB9. The sequence goes on from CAZBCV010000041.1 coordinate 2,639, forward strand.
AAATGGGTGGGTTGAAGGTCAATGACTATTCAATTGGCGATTTAGGTTCAGGAGATGTATCAAGAGATATTATTAAGTGGGCTTTTGAAAGTGATACTAAAGCAGGGAATGTTTCTCCTACACTTTACACTTATAGAAATGAAGCGATGTACACAGATGGCAAACACGTCATCGTTGGCCTTAACTCTATCGATAAGCCAGGAATAGCATCAGTAGAATCACTAAGACAACAATTAGAGCCACTTGTGAAAAATCAAGTTAAAGGTGAAAAAATTAAGGCAAGAGTAAAAGGAACAGATTTGAATGCTATTGCTTCTAGTTTTGAACAACAAGTAGGAGAAGCTCAAAATATCACTTTTGGGAATGGTACTTTGCCATCTGGTGGTCGTGAATCTTCTTTTATTGCACAAATATTTAAAGCTAAACCCGGTAGTTTTGTTGGCCCTGTGGTAGGCACTTCTGGTGTACAAGTAGGTGTGCTCAAAGAAAAAATTCCTGCCAATACACAAAATAGTGCTTTTAGTCAAGGAATGCAAACAACCATGAGCGCACGAATGTCAACAAGCTATAAATTGATAGAGGCATTAAGAGATGGAGCAAAAATTAAAGACAATAGAGCATCAATTTTCTAAGATATTGATGATGTATTCATAGTTATAAAATTTTAAAAAGGTGAGTTGAAAATTTTCAGTTCACCTTTTTTATTTATTATTTTATAGAAAAATAAATCACATTGCTCTAAAGAGGTGATACTGTTATTGTTGTTGGTTGTGTCATTGGCTTTATTTTTATGAATAATAATTAGAAAAGCCAGAAATCCATGAATTATATAGAGTTCTGATAAATAGTTTATGTCATTTATACAAAAGTTGAGCTTTCTGACGTTTCTTAAAAAAAAGAACATATACATTATGCAGTATAAATATTTATTTTTGATAGTTTTTGTCTTTGTAGTATTGTCTTGCAAAAAAAAGAAAACAATCACATACCATGATAATGGAAACAAATACGAATCATATGAAGTGAACGATAAAGATGAAAAATCTGGACTTTATGAGGCTTATGACGAATTAGGAAAACTTAGAGAAAAAGCACAATATACCCATAATATTTACAGCGGTACTAGAACACTTTATTTTCCAAATGGCTCCATTGAAATAGAAGAGCCTTATGAAAATAATGGTCAGCTGAATGGCATGTACAAAAAGTATTTTGAAAACGGCACAATTCATATAGAGAAGCCTTATAAAGAAAATGCTATAAATGGGATGCTTAAAGTTTATTATCCTTCTGGTAAAATTAAGGAAGAGGTCACAATGGTGGACAATAATGAAAATGGACCATTTGTAGAGTATTTTGAAAATGGAAAAATTCAATGGAAAGGGACATATCTCAACGGCGATAAAGAGTTCGGCCTTTTGGAAGAATTTGATGAAGGAGGTCAATTAATTAAAAGAATGAAATGTGACACATTGGGAATATGCCGTACTTTTTGGAGGCCAACTATGCCGGAAATTAATTACGATACACTTTCCTCTGATGGCTTGGTATTTCTTAATTCACAAATCACAAATAAATAAATGAATGTGACCTTTTTCTTTAAATTTTAGCGTGAAATATTCAATGGAATTTGTATGTCATCACAATGAAATAGCGCTTGTAATGACTAAGTATAAATTTTAAGATTCATTTTGCATAAAGTAGCCCAACTTAAATTTAATCATATGAAGCCATTAATAACTCTTACTCTTTTCTTTTTTTTAGGTACTTTAGGCGCACAAATTGGGGGAAGACATTCTTTTGAATTTCTTAACCTGCCGTCTTCGGCTCGCCTCACAGCATTAGGGGGTTATCTGCCCTCGGTCCATGATGAAGATGTGACCTTAGCATGGGGTAATCCTGCCGCACTCAATGAAAAAATGCACAACAGGCTCTCGTTTTCGCACAATTTTCATTTCGCGGGTATTCAGAATGGGTATGTCGGATATGGGAGAAGTATCAAGAAGTGGGCCATTGAGTCTCACATTGGTGTTCAATATATAGATTATGGCAATTTTGTGAGAGCGGATGTTTTGGGGCAGCAAGATGGGGTTTTTGATGCCAGGGAAACGGCTTTTGTTGTAGGAGCCTCTAAAAAAATTGCCGAACGTATCACTATAGGCACTAATATCAAATCTGTATTTGGAAGAGCTGAACAATACAGCGCCTCTGGCTTGGCTATTGATGCAGGTATCAACTATGAAACAGACTCCTCACGAACCGTGTTTACTCTTCTCATTAGAAATTTGGGAACGGAATTGAGTACTTTTTCAGATACACGTTTTGGTATGCCATTGGATATTCAGATGGGTGTTTCACGGCGTCTTAAGTACCTCCCTTTTAGGCTTTCAGTGATTGCTCATCAATTACATAGAGGTAACATTCGATACGACGATCCTGCCAATAGAAATAATGTTGACTTTTTTGGTGAAGAAGTCCAAGTCAATAAATTTTCTCAAGCTGTGGATAATGTTTTTAGGCATCTTATTTTCAATGGAGAACTGATGTTGGGTAAAAATGAAAATCTGCGACTGAGAGCAGGATATAGCCATTTGAGAAGAAAAGAACTTTCACTCACTACTTTTAGAAGTTTGGCGGGCTTTAGTTTTGGTTTGGGGGTGAAGATCAATGCCTTCAAAATTGACTATGGTGCGGGGTATCATCACATAGTAGGGGCTGTAAATCACCTGAGTATCAGTACTGATTTAGGTAAATTTTTTAAAAAAATCTAAGAAAATCATTTAATTCGGTTTATTAAGCATATTTTTTTGTTTTTTTTTAGCAAAAGGCTTTTCAATATTTATTTTAATATTATCTTTGCGGCCTAAATTCAAAAAATAAAAATATTATATGTTAATAATCCACGTAAAAGAAGAAGAATCTATCGACAGAGCGCTCAAAAGATACAAGAGAAAGTTCCAATCTGTAGGTTTAATCAAACAACTTAGAAAAAGAAAACACTTTGTGAAGCCTTCTGTAGAAAGAAGAAATCAAGTGTTGTCTGCGGCTTATAGACAAACTAAGTTCGGAGATATCAATTCATAATTTTTATTGACATTCTTATAGTATAGATTGCATAAATCTAACTTTCAAATATATGGGTATCTCCTCAAGAGAATACCCTTTTTTTCTTGGGGTTTTATCATATGAGTATTATTCTATAGTTGTTTAACCCATATTACTTGATTATCGAAAAGAAACTCCCATAAATTAAGGATTGTAAGATTTTTGAGTTTTTGTTTTCTGAACTACAGATTTTAATTTTGGGCATAGTCTGTGATTTAATTTTTAATACAAAGTCGTTGAGTTAAGGTATTTCTAATTGTTTTTACCTTATACTGCTTGACTAACGTGAGGCAGACAGACTAAATCTTTCCCCTGCCTGTCCATCAATGTGCCAAAGGAGGAAAAGGATAAAGAGAAGCCATTTTAATGGGGATTGCTAAAATTTTTTGAATAATGATGACATCAAGAAATAATCAAACATTTTCAAAATAGTGGAGTAATACAATTCTAAGTTTATCGCTTGCTTTGGTCACCACTTCTATAACTTGTTCCACCGTTGTTTCTGACAATTGACTGGCAGGAAAACAGACATTGGATACAATGGAAAATGCCGTAACTTTTATTTCTGCATGCTTGGCAACAATGGCTTCAGGTACGGTGGACATGCCTACAAGGTCGGCTCCTAAGATATGGGCCATCTTATATTCAGCAGGAGTTTCAAGACTTGGTCCTTGAAGTGCTAGATATACGCCTTTTTTTAACTCAATCGCTAATTCTTTTGCTGACTGTAGGAATTTTTGGTTGATTGATTTGTCATAAACATGCATCATATCTGGAAATCTCACGCCCCAACTTGCTTCATTGGGTCCACGAAGGGGGTGTTCGGGCAGCATATTGATGTGGTCTTGTATCAATACTATATCACCTTCTTTAAAATGCGGATTTATTCCTCCGGCAGCATTAGATAATATGAGATGTTGAATACCCAATTGTTTGAGAACACGAATCGGGAAAGTCACTTCTTTCATACTATAACCTTCGTAATAGTGAAATCTTCCTGATAGCAAGATGACAGGCACGTTTCGTAGATGTCCAAATATGAGTTTGCCTTCATGACTTTGAACAGTGGATTGAGGAAAATATGGAATGTCTCGGTAGTCGAGAGCACAAGCTATTTCTACATCATTTGTGATTTGGCTTAATCCTGTTCCTAAAACTATAGCATGCTTGGCCTTAAGTGTGACTTTTGATTGGATGTAATCAACACATTTCTTTATATCTTGTGGGTTCATCTTATGGGATTTAAAATAGCATTCAACTTTACCTATTTTTAAATGGACTTAATACAACAAGTGTGTCAAGAAAATTGAATTATTTTTCTAAATCTCTTTGCTTCCATTTTGAGTGCTTTGCTTTTCAAGCATTTACTTTCTTTTAAAACCTATGCCTTAAGCCAACAGATAAACCATATGTATTAAATCTTTGGGTCAATGGATATTTGCTAGTAGTCATTGAGGCTGGAGCTATGCGTGCATTGGGTTCAATGAGCAAATCCAATGATGGCGTAAGATAATAAGCTAAGCTCAATGAAGCAAAGGCTGACACACCTAAACCAGCTTTGAAGATTCTTGTTTCTTCCGAACTTTGTCTATTTAAAGAGATAGGTGTAGTATTGTCTGTATCGAGGATGATTCCAGTCTGCTGAAATGATACATTAAAGAAAATACCACCCATGGCAGATAGACTCATTTTATTATTGGCGGCTAAAGTGTATCTTGCCAATACAGGTATATCCCATGTTCTATATTTATTGTAAACTTTATGGTGTTTGCTACCAGGAAGATAGACTGTTTCTTCTGTGAAAGTACTGTCCACTAACTGCCCATTACTAAAGATGTATTTTTTGATGATTTCAACCCTGGGTTCATTAGCTTCGGGATCTGTATATTGAAATCTTTGGGTCATTTGAGAGTAGTTTATACCTGTATGGAGATTCCATCTATAGCTTAAATTGTATCCTAATCTAGCTCCTACTGAATAAGAATAGACAGATTTCTCCGTAGCCTCTCTCATTTCTACGTGGTCAGACAATGAGGAAGGTCCCTCTAATTTCATATCTACATAATCATTGGAGTAGTATATATCCACACTCTTTTGATACCCGCTCCACAAAAAAGAACAAGGCTCTTTATCACCACTAAAATGCACTAGTGATTTTTCATATGTCACCTCTTGTTTTAAAAGAGATTCTACGTTCAATTCGTCCGAATCTAGCGTTGGAAAGACTTCTACATTTGACAATTCAGTTTTGCCTACTAAGTTCCATTCAATATCATTTGACACAAGGTCTTCCTTCTGAACATCATTATTCTCCTCATTTGAAATATTTAAATTATCAGTGGTGTTGAGCTGAATATTTGTGATGTTTATAGAATTTTCTTCCAAATCTTCATTATCATTAAAGGGGCCGTTATGGGACGCAACAAAATCTTGGACTATGGATGATTTTTTTGCGGTGATTTGATTCGATTTTCCTTGAGTATTTATTGTTTCAAAATTTTCATTTTCTTTATCGTGCATAGAAATGGTTGGGTTTTGCTCTTCATCTAATGCTGAAAAATTATTATTGTCACTTTTACTGTTGAAGTTATCTATAGAGACAATTCTATCTTGGCTATCGGAAATGTTTTTATTTGTATTACTATCAACACTCAAATAGATACCAAAAGAAACTGTAAGTACTAATAGAAAAGCGAGAGCCGAAGTCCATACTACAGGACTTAAGTGAAACTTTTTACGCGGAAGTTGTTGGGCAATCTTATCCCAAGCATTATCTGGCACATCAACTGTATGATGCTCTAATTTCCTTTTAAAAATATCATCAAATTCTTTCATCTGTATCTATATATTTATTGTTGCATCAATCATTAGATTGGGGCAACAGTTCAATGGATTCATTAAAAATGTTGAAACTCGTTCCACATTATTGTTGGGACATAACTGTATTATCATCTTGCCTTGAGTCTGTATATTATGTTGTTGCTGTCTCATATGGCAAAATTATAAATTTCAATAACCTTAGCTTGTAATATTCTTCTGGCTTTAGCCAATTGTGATCTTGAAGTGGATTCTTCAATGTTCAATAATTCGCCGATTTCTTTGTGCGAATATCCCTCTATAGCATACAAGTTGAAAACCAACTTATATCCTTCTGGTAGAGAAGCTATAAGATTTAAAAGTTCTTCTTCATTGAGTAAAGAGAAAACTTCTGGGTTGAGGGATTCTTCGGGTATGTTTTCTATTCCAAAATCTTCATGTGAATACGCCATTCTTTGAGTATTCCTTATGGCCGTATTTATAATAATTTTCCTTATCCAACCTTCCAATGAACCTTGTCCACCATATTGAGATAGGTTGGTGAATACCTTTACGAAACCATCTTGCAAAATATCTTCAGCTTCGTGTCTGTGTCTAGCATATCTAGAGCAAACCGCCATCATTTTTGGAGCGTAAATATGAAAAATAGCTTCCTGAGATTTTCTATCACCAGATAGACAACCTTTGAGGAGGGCCATTTCCGTACGTCCATTTATTATGAGAGGCGACATCTAAAACTTTATGTTTTTTAAAATGATTTCTGTTAATCTACTATTTGTGCGTCATCAATTAATTCGTTACCATCACCATCTACATCATCTTGACCTGCTATTTTTGAAGCTTCCTTTTTTATATCTTGGAGGGTTTCATTTACTGTTATTTTACCTTCGCTAAATACTCCGTGGTGCCCGTCGGCATATTGTGATGCTTTTTTAAAAAAATCATCCGAACCCTCTAGTAACTCTGGACCAGTAGTTAAGTCTTTGTCAGAGAAGTCTTGTTTAGGTTTTGCATTTTCAGCGGCCATGTATGACTCTGCTTTTTCTACTGTTTCATCAAATTTGTCAGAGATTTTTTCTGAGGCTTCTTTAGCTTTTTCAACTAATGAGTCTTTTATTTCTGAAAGTTTGTCCCATGCTTTATCAGAATTGTCCATTACTTTTTCACCTACTTTTTCTGAAAATCCAGCTGCTTTTTCCATTAAGTCTCCTCCTGTTTCTAAAACTTTGGAACCTACACTTTCAGCCATATCACCAGCTTTTTGTACCCATTCATTTTCTCCCATTTTGTCTATAGTGTCTTCAGCAAAGCCCTGTGCTTTTTCGAAGGTTTCTTTTCCAAAATCCGTGGCCTTTTCAGTTAGGGCTTTGGCTGATTCAAAGGCGGACCCTGCAAGACTCGCTCCAGAGCTAACGACAGTACTTGCTTTATTAGAAGCTGCTTCAGATATATTTTCTACAAAATCTGTTGTGCTATCATACGCTTTTTCAGTAGCAGTTTTTGTTGCATCATATGCTGATTCTGCTAAGTCGCCTGCTTTATCAATGACTGAATTGGTGGTATCTGATACTTTTGAAGCAATATTGGCAGAGGTATCCATAGCCTTGCCTACTGCACCTTTGGAAGAGTCCCATGCTGAAGTTGCTATTGAGTCCGCATTGTCCATGACTGTTCCTATAGTTTCTTTTGTAATTGACCCTGCCTTTTCTACAAAGTCTGATGAAGTATCAACAACTTTTTCCACTATATCAGAAGACTTGTCAACAACTTTTTCCACAAAATCTGATGATGTATCTACTACTTTATCTGCGGCTTCTTTGGTTGTTTCCCAAGCCGATTTGGCTGCATCTGCTGATTTTTCAACAACTTTTTCACTTATAGATTTTGTTGATTCTACTATTTTTCCTAACCCATCGGACAAATCACCTAATTTGTCTCTGCCAGCTTCTGTGGCTTTGCCAACAGCTGATTTAGTAACTGATTCAGTCGTGAAAAACAATCTTTTTAAGGCACTTAAGAAACTCATAACTTATTATTTTTTTAATAAAGGGTAAATATAAGTCCTTTTTCAACAAATTATCAAATTTTTTTCGATATTTTTTATTTTTTTATTTTTTCTGCATTTCTGCTGAATAAGTATCTAGATAATTTCATTTTCTAAAACCATTAAGAAATGTATCTAAACTATGTCATTTCCTCCCAAATAATCTCCTCAACAGCTCTATTATCGCTATTAAAATTGATACCTATGTGATGAATAGGTTGTTTAGAATCTTTAAATTTGTAGGTATATTCACGGATTTTTATTTGGTCAAAAGCCTCTTGAGCGCTTTTATTGAGTTTAAATTCAAAACAAAAAATCTGATTTTCATGGATAACTACGGCGTCGGCTCTTCCATTTTTTGTATGTACTTCACTAAAAATATAAACATTGAGAAGTGAAAATAAAAGATGTACAATGGCATGATAATATTGTTCATTTTCTTTTTGCCAAAGGTCGTAGGGTATATGAGCGAAGGCTGAATTAATGGCATTTTGCATGAGATTTTTGTCATTGGCCTGAAGTGATTTGAGGAGATCTTCAAGTAACTTACTAGACTTTATACGATGAGAACCTGTGTAAGCATCCAGTAGATTTCTTAAGTAGGATTCCTTTACTTCTATGTTTGGAAAACTTAAGATATAGTTTCTTGTTAACGAATTTTCACCGGTAATAGTTAGATAACCTGTTTGAAATAAAACTGGTTCTATTTGTAAGTCCTCTATATCAAAGTGTCCTAAATCATTCTGATGTAGAGTTATTTCTTCAAAATCATACAAATGATTTTCGCGGCACAATTTCATTAAAAATGTAGGAGTGCCTGAAGTGAACCAATAGTTTTGATATCGACCTTCATTGAAGAAAAAGCTCAGAAGGGAATATGGATTATATAGTGTGCTACCATTTATATCCCATTTGTATCCATTGTACCATTTTTTTATCTTTTCTTTATCGTAAAGTTCAAGTTCTTTGGGAAAATAAGCTTCCAATTCTTTTTGGCTTATACCACAAATTTCATTGAAAGCTGGAGCGATAGACAGGTCTGTCAAATTATTCAAATCGGAAAATATGCTTACTTTACTGAATTTACTGACTCCGGTAATAAAAAGTAATTTGATGAAGGGTTCAGCATCTTTCAGAACACTGTAGAAGCTTTTGAGTATATCTCTATTTTCGACACCTTTATGAATTTTTTCTTTATCCAAATAATCAATCAAAGGCTTGTCGTACTCATCTATAAGGATGACAACTTCTTTTTGGTGTTTGTTATATAAGGATTCTATAAGCTCTCTAAATTTATAACCAATGTCATTCTCTCTTGAGTGAATTATTATTCCATATTTAGTAGCAATTTTGGATAGTGAAGTAGAAATAGCAAGTTGCAAACCCATAGTCTGATATCCTATGTCTGAAAATGAAATCCTAATAATGGGATATTCTTCAAATTCCCATTTGTCATAAATATATGTATCTTTAAAGAGCTCTTTTTTACCTAAAAAAAGGCTTTCGAGCATGCTGATGAATAGGGACTTTCCAAATCTTCGGGGTTTGGAGAGAAAATTGCTTTTACTTCGCTGTATAATGTTATAAGCATGCATAGTTTTGTCAACATAGACCTTTCCTTCCTTGATGATACCAGAAAAGTCTTGTCGGCCTAATGGATAAAGTTGTAATGACATATGAGTATTATTAGAAATTAGATGCCTGTGTTTAGATGATATGCTAGTCATTTTGAATAGATAATGGTCAACTATACTTATAAATCAACACTTTACAAAACGAGTTTAGCAATGATTTTGTTTCGACATATTAATTTGTCATTCCCTAATCAAGTATAAAATTTTTGAAAATTTATCTTATTATCAGCTTTAAAATTTTACTATTTAATCTATAACCTACTTCGTGCTTTATCAACCAATCTTAACAAAAGGGAGGCTACAAACTGTCGCTTCAAGAAGTTTTTTACCCGCTTGTATCATGATAGTGTTGCCTATAGTTGCTTGTTCTATTGGCACATATCCTAAACCAATAGGAATATCCAATGTTGGAGATTGTGTGCCCGAAGTGACCACTCCCATTTCATTTTCTTCTTTATCAAATATAAGATATCCATGACGAGGTACTCGACGCTCCTTCATTGTGAAAGCGACCAATTTTCTTTTTAGGCCTTCAGCTTTTTGTGCACTCATCCAGTCTTGCCCATTAAACTCTGCTTGTTTTTTGAGCTTGGTGATCCAGCCCAGACCAGCCTCTAACGGTGACGTTGTATCATCTATGTCATTGCCATACAAGCAGAAACCCATCTCCAATCTCAAAGTATCTCTACAACCCAAACCACAAGGTTGGATATTGAATTCTTCACCTGCTTCCATCACGGCATCCCACAATGCTTTAGTGTTTTCAGCTGCCACATATAGTTCAAATCCTCCACTTCCTGTATAACCTGTTGCCGATATCAAAACATTATCGATACCTGCCATCTTACCTTTGGTAAAGGTGTAATACTTGATATCGGAAAGATTAATGTCTGTCAACTTTTGTAGTGTATTTATTGCCAGTGGTCCTTGAACAGCTAAAAGACCAGTTTTGTCGGAGATATTCGACATATTTGCGTCAAAACTATTGTTTTCTGAAATCCAGTTCCAATCTTTATCTATGTTAGAACCATTGACCACGAGCATAAAAGCTTGCTCACCTTCACTGCACATATCCTCAGCTAATCTATAGACCAATAAGTCATCAACTATTCCTCCTGAAGTATTGGGCAAACAAGAATATTGTGCATCTCCTATATTGAGTTTTGAGGCATCATTACTAGTTACTTTCTGAACAAGATCTATGGCTTGCTTTCCTTTTACAATGAATTCTCCCATGTGAGAAACATCAAACATACCTACACCGTTGCGCACACAATGGTGTTCTTCTGTGATGGACGAATATTGGATAGGCATATTAAAACCAGCAAAATCAGCCATTTTTGCGCCTAATTCTATGTGTAAAGTGGTTAAAGGTGTACTTTTCATTGGATTGAAATGGGTTTAAGCCCCAAAGATAGGAATGTCAAGTCAAATGGCTATAAAGTTTTTATAATTTTTAAATTGTAATTTTTTATTATCTCTTTATTTATAGACAAATGTGACACAATGGCACTAATTATCATTGTTTAGCGACAAAATGTCATTCTTTGGCTGGTATTTGTGTCAATTTGTTTCTAAAAATTCAATTGGAACAGCATTTGAACAGAGAATTGTGTATTTAATAATTTAATTCAATAAAAAATAGAAAAATGAGAAATTTATTAGTTTATTCTTCATTAAATCCTGAAATAAAAAATGTATCCGATACTAAAAGATTATTAAAAGCCCCGTGTAATATAAAACATATAGATGAGGCTATTGTGTTAGAATTAAGTATTCCTGGGTACGAAAAGTCAGAAGTCAATATCCATTTATTGGACAATATTTTGACAGTTGAGGGACAAAAGCCAACAGCATCAAATGTTAAAATCGTAAGGAAAGGTTTTGACATTAAAGCATTCAAAAATGTTTTTACTTTAGATGAAAAATTAGATGCTGAAGCTATTTCTGCCACAGTTAATCAAGGTTTGTTGACCTTAACAATTCCACAAAATCCAGCGAAGTCTTCTCAAACTATATCCGTAAAATAAAAATTCATTCAAGTAACCATTAAAATTTTAAGATCATGAAAATAATGAAATCCAATCCCGTTTTTGCTTCACGTCAATTGAGCAGTTTATTAGATGATGTATTCAATTCTAATTTTGGAAATGTTAGTTTTAATTCTCATTGGCCAGCCACCGTGCCATCAGTTAATATTACAGAAAATGATGATGCTTTTCTATTGGAATTAGCAGCACCAGGGCTGACCAAAGACGACTTTAATATCACTCTAAATAATGATCAATTGGAGATTTCTGTATCACAAGAGAATAAGGCAGAACAAAAAGAAGAAGGCCAATGGTATAGAAAAGAGTTTAACTTTACTTCCTTCAAAAGGTCATTTCATGTGAATAATACCATAGATACTGAAAGCATAATTGCAGAATATCTCAATGGTATTTTGACCCTTACTCTGCCCAAAAAGGAAGAGGCTAAGCCAAAAGCACCAAAAACAATTGCCATTGCGTAATTTTTTTTAAAATAAAATATTTTGTTCGTATTTTATTTAAATAGCTGTAAATCAATTATTAATAGGCATTGAAAGTAGGTGTTCAATGCCTATTTTTTGTGAAATAAAATATTTTTTTTACGAAAGGTATTGATTTATTAAAAAAAGGCATTATCTTTGCGTTTTAATTTTATTATTGTTTAACATCAAAAATTTTAGTTTATAGACATACTTTCTACACTGTAAAATAAGAAATATTACTTTTTTAATCCATTAAACATAGTGTAGATATGCAACTAAGATTGTTAAGCGACCAAGAACTCATTCCCCTATATTTACAAGGAAATCAATCAGCATTTGAAGTGCTCTTGTCCCGTCATAAAGATAAGATTTATACGTCTATATATCTTTTCGTAAAGGATAACGAATTAGCAGAAGATATTTTCCAAGATGTCTTTATTAAAATTGTAGATACACTTACTAAAGGAAAATACAATAATGAAGGCAAATTCCTCCAATGGGCACTCCGTATAGCATATAATATGTGTGTAGATCATTTCAGAAAATCCAAAAGGATGAGTAAAGTGGGCTCTACTGATACATTTGATATATTTAGCATTATAGAAAGTAATGAAGATCATATGGAAGGCACCATGATTAAAAGCCAAATACATACAAAACTCCGCCATCTCATAGATCAACTTCCTCACGAGCAGCGTGAGGTCATCATACTCAGGCACTACGCAGATATGAGTTTTAAAGAGATAGCCCAAATGACAAGAGTGAGCATCAATACATCACTGGGTCGTATGAGATATGCCTTACTCAACCTCCGCAAAATGGTCACCGAAGCAGAAATGATGGTGTGTTGATAAAATAGTGTAATGTCGTAAGCATTATAACTTAAAGTTTAAATTTTCATTGAGGGTTTAATTTATAAAGTAAAATAAAAATAAAGAAGTGTATGTCTTAAGATATATGCTTCTTTGTTTTTCATTCCCTTTCATTTTTTTCTAAACATCTATAAAATTGAGTATAGATTGGGGCAATTTTTGCCTTTCTCTAGCAAAGTCAATCCCCCCACAAAAAAAAATTCCATCATTTATGATTATTCCATTATCTTTACCACAATTTTTAAAAAGAGAATATTGATGAAAAGATTTTTTATTGTAGTTTGTTTTTTGTTATTGGGGATGTTTTGGGGCAATTCACAAGGACAACTGACCCACCCCAAAGACTTCTTTCCTAATTATGGAAAAGAATATCATTTTCAAAGTGACGTGTTAAATTACGTCAAAGAAGTAGCAAAAAACAGTTCCAATATATCCATAAAAAACTATGGCACAACAAATCAAGGTCGGCCACTCAATCTTATCTTTGTCTCATCGGTAGAAAATATTCAAAACCTAGAATACATCAGGCAAACCAATCTATACAATACCGGGCTGTCCGATCAAAAACCACAAAATAATATTGAAAAAGCCCTTGTTTGGTGCAGTTTTGGTACTCATGGTAATGAGGCTGGTACCACTGGGAGTGTGCCACAAATAGTGTATGAATTACTCCAAAAATCAAAAGAAAATCCGAATATTTTTGACAATGTTGTCATAGTTTTAGATCCTTGTGTTAATCCAGATGGTTATGATAGATATGTACATTTTATTAAAACCACAAGTAGCCAAATGTGGATTCCTGATGCTGATCATAGAGAACACATGGAGTCGTGGCCATCTGGCAGATCTAATCACTATATGTTTGACCTTAATAGAGATTGGGCTTGGCAAACCCAAAAAGAATCTCAAGAACGATTGGCTGTTTACAATGATTGGTTGCCGCACGTACATGCCGATTTTCATGAAATGGGATATAACTCCAATTACTATTTTGCACCTGCAGTAGAGCCCTATCACAAGTTTATGACTGATTTTCAAAGACAATTTCAGTTGGATATAGGAAAAAATCATGCCCAATATTTCGATAATAAGGGCTGGCTTTACTGGACGCGTGAGGTTTTTGATTTGTTTTATCCAAGTTATGGTGATACTTATCCTACCTATAGCGGCGCGGTGGGTATGACTTACGAAATGGCAGGGAATACCGCCTCCGGAAGAGCTATTTTACTTAGAAACGGAGATACGCTTACTGTTCAGGACAAAATAGATCGCAACACAGTAGTGGCTTTGTCCACCATTGAAAAGTCAGCTAATGAGCATATAAAGGTGGTGGAAAATTTTAAGAAGTTTTACAATGATGCGCAAAAAAAACCACAAGGCATATACAAAAGCTATGTGTTAAAAAATCATAGTGCGACAGTAAGATTTACTGAATTGTTGGACAGAAATAGAATAAAATACAGCTTTGCCAAAGGTGGAGAAAAACTAACAGGTTACCATTACACCTCACAAAAGAATAAAGAAGTAACACTAGAAGAGGGAGATGTTTTTATTTCCGCTCAGCAACCTAAATCCACATTGCTTCAAGTGTTAATGGAAGAGGCGCCTATATTGAGTGATTCGATGACATATGACATCACAGCATGGTCACTACCATTGGCTTATGGACTAGAATGTTTTGCCTTCACGCAGGATGCAAAAGTAAAAACCACCGCTAATAAACCTACAAAAAAGACTGTGGCAAAGCAAAACAAACCTCTATTTAGTTATGAAATAGTTTGGAATGACCTATCTTCGGCTCAAGCAGTAGCTGCTTTGCACAAAAGAGGATTAAAAATGCGCATGACTGTCAAAGAATCCAATTTCGGTGGTAGATCTATACCTAAAGGGACAGTATTCGTACACAAAGACGATAATAGAAAGGTGGCAAGTTTTGAGACCCTTATTGAAGATGAATTTCAATCTTTGGGATTTGATAATTATCATGTTCACTACACAGGTATGTCTGATGCTGGCGGTGATTTAGGTGGCGCGCATTATGAATATGTAGAAGCCCCACGTGCTTTAACTTTTAGTGGTCAATCAGTCAGTCAATATTCAGTGGGTGAGATATGGTATTACTTTGATAAGGTATTGGAATATCCATTGCAGATGGTAGATTGGGATAGAATTGGAAGAGTTAATCTTAACAAATTTAATGTTATTATTTTGCCAGAAGGCTGGTATAGTATTGATGATAATACTTCAAAAAAACTATCAGATTGGGTACATCAAGGAGGCCGACTGATTGGAATAGGCGATGCTGTTAATAAATTTGCTGACAAGGAGATATTGGGTATTCAGACATATGCTACTGAAGAAGAAAAGAATGTCGCTGAAGAGCAAGCGAAAAAAGAAGAATTGGACAATAGAACGCAGACTTATGGCGATTTAGAACGCCGGTATTTGACAAAAATGACCGCCGGTGCAATAGTCAAAAATGAGGTAGATGACACCCACCCGTTGGGATATGGTTTAGGAAAAAGCTATTTTAGTTTGCGTACTTCGTCTGTTACATTTCCTTACCAAAAAAACATTTGGAATGTGGTGAGAGTTCCAGAACAACCTGTCACCTACGGTTTTGTAGGGCAAAACTTACTTAAAAGGTTGAGTCAAACATCTACTGTGATGATGGCACCTAATGGAAAAGGAGCCACTATATACTTTGTGGACAATCCATTGTTTAGAGGGTTTTGGGACAGAGGTTTATTGTTGTTTTCTAATGCTGTATTTTTGAATAACAGTGTGACGCCGCAGTTTTGATGATGAAAATTATTAATGGAGATTTTTGATATTTTCCTGAATCTGGAAAAGGTTTAAGTTAATAATTTTTAAGGTCTGATATTTTAAAGAATGAATTGAATGAGCTCATTTTCGCCCAACAATTGAACCATTACATATCCAAATAGGTTAATAAAAGAAAATATAATTTCATGCAATCATTTATAGAAGTGGCTCCTGATAGTGATTTTACTATCTACAACCTACCTTTTGGTGTATATAAAAAAGATAGATATTCTGCAGTATGCACACGTGTTGGCAATACTATTGTAGATTTAAATTTGTGTCAAAAATATGGCATTTTCGATGAACATTACATAGCTGATGATATATTTGAACAAAAGACTTTAAACCCTTTCATTTCGTTAGGAAAAGCGATTACTCAACAAGTGAGGCTATTAATACAAAAAGCTTTGTGCGTAGGAGGGTATTTAGATATAGAAAGTTTACGAGGTAGTGACATCTTTATCGACGCCGATACTGTTGAGATGCTACTGCCTATCCAAATAGGAGATTACACTGACTTTTATAGCAGTAAAGAAC
>CAZBCV010000042.1:0-18933 GCA_964490495.1 uncultured Aureispira sp.
AAGTCAAAAGGTAATGACAATTCTAATTATACAGTCAATATGGATGATGATAATAACATCATTATTAGTAACAACAATTATCTATTCAATAATGTAGATTAGGTCAAAATATATTAATTTTTATTAAGGTTTAATCATAAAAGTGAAAAAATAAAGGCAGTTTTTTTAACCTGAAGTGAGTAGAGTCCGAAGAAATTGTTTCAATTTATTTGATACAGTCACCCGTTTGGATTTTCGTCTTTATTTATAAACTTTTTATGAGATTGGTTTATTAATTACAGGTCCATGGCTCCCCGCCAGGACCTTTTTTTGTGCCTACTCTCAATGTTGACTGAGTTATAGTTTTAACTTATAGGCGCTTAATTTTTATTTATGTTTGTTGTTTGCTAACTTATAGATTATTATTTTGCTGAGTAATACTTGATATAATATTATTTTGATAATCTAATTTTGATAAAAATTAAAATTGTTGAAAATTTTTTAATTAAATGTTAAACAAAAAAAAACACATCTTATGTTACTGCTGAATTAATTAACAATTTAAACCTTAAAGTTATGTTTTTTCTAGACGTTATGACCATCCCGAAAGATGATCCGATTGCATTTACTTTTTTTACTGGTTACATGGCCATGTTTGCAGCTTCTGTATTTTTCTTTTTTGAAAGAAGTAGTGTAAGCCAAAAATGGAAAATTTCTCTTCTTGTTTCTGGTTTGATTACTGGTATTGCCGCTGTACATTATTATTACATGCGTGACTATTACATGTCCACAGGTGATAATCCTACTGCATTGCGTTACATTGACTGGACACTTACTGTTCCGCTCATGTGTGTAGAGTTTTATTTATTGACTAAAGCGGCAGGCGCAAAAATGTCTCTTTTATGGAAACTTATTTTAGCTTCTGTATTGATGCTAGTAGCAGGTTACATTGGTGAGGCTTTTAATCCCCCTGGCGGAAGCACATCTCATTCTGTGATTTGGGGTGTTATTTCTACTATCGGTTATGTCTATATTCTCTATACAGCATGGTATGGTGAAGTAGCGCAACTTGCAAAATCTAGTAATAGTGCAGTTGTAGAAAGAGGAGTTCGTACTCTTGCATGGTTTGTATTGGTAGGATGGGCTATTTACCCTATTGGTTATATGTGTATGGAAGGCGGATGGCTCAATACAGGACTTGGATGGAGTGCTTCGAGTGTGGATTTATTCTATAACATCGCCGACGCTATCAACAAAATAGGCTTCGGTTTAGTAGTTTATAGCATTGCTATTAGTGAAACAGCCAAAGAAAGGCTAGCATAAAAGAAATTTAAAAAAAAGTTCAGTTCTTTTAATTGTGGGATTCCTTTCCGAGGGGTCTCACTTTTTTTTTAGGTATTATTTGGCTTGGTCTTTTTACAAATTAGGAGAGTTAATTTTAAAATTAATAATTACTTAATACCAAATAATTTTGTAATGAACAAAAAAAATTAGCATCTTTGCCCCTCAATAATAAAAAAGATTTTGGATTCATTTTTATATATAGGTCTAATTGTTCTTTCCATAGTAGCTATAGTTGATCTTGTAGTAGGGGTGGGCAATGATGCGGTTAATTTTTTGAACTCTGCCATAGGTTCAAAAATAGCCAGTTTCAAAACTATTATGTGGGTAGCTACAGTAGGTATATTTTTTGGGGCGCTCTCATCAGCTGGAATGATGGAAATAGCCCGAATGGGTATATTCAATCCCGAATATTTTAGCATCGAAAATGTGATGATTATCTTCATAGCGGTGATGTTGACTGACATTATACTTTTGGATGCATTCAATACATTAGGATTTCCAACCTCAACTACGGTATCTATTATTTTTGAACTTTTGGGGGCTTCGGTCATTGTTGCAGCCTATAAAATATTGTCTTCGGGTCTGCCTATGACTTATTTGTTTGATAATAATGATCCAGCGGCGGGCATTATTGGTTATCTCAATTGGTCTAAAACAAAAACAATAATCTCAGGTATTTTTATTTCAGTATTTATTGCTTTTTCGGTAGGTATTCTGGTGATGTGGTTGAGTAGAGTTCTTTTTAGCTTCAATTACAAGCGAAGATTGAAGTCTGTTGGAATTATTTGGTCTGCTTTAGCCATGTTGGCATTGACATACTTTTTGGTTTTTAAAGGGTTAAAATCCACTTATAATATCAAAACGTTGACAGTTGTTGAGTTGGTCAATTATAAAAAGTCTATAGATCCTAATTTTTCAGGTGTGATGCCATCAGACAACATCATCAAATTAAAGAATGTTTCTGGAGAGGACATGGAATTTAAGTTGGTCAAAGGCTCAGTAGAGGGCGGTGATGCTGTTTATGAAATATTTTTTGGGTCTAGGACCTTCGAAACTATCGTAACTACAATACAAGATAATTTTACCATCATCTTGTTGAGTTTGTTTGTCTTTTGGCTACTCTTGTTCTTTATTTTAGAAAAACGAGGCATCAATCCGTTACGGATAGTCGTTTTTGCTGGATTATTCAGTATAGCTATGGCTTTTGCGGGCAATGATTTGGTCAATTTTGTGGGCGTACCATTAGCAGGATGGCAAGCCTATGATCTTTTTAATTCAGCCAATGCAGCCTTAGGAGGTACTATCAATTCAAGTGATTATCTCATGTCTGGACTTAAGTTTCCTATACAAACACCCTATATTTACTTAATTTTGAGTGGTATTATAATGACACTCACCTTGTGGTTTTCCAAAAAAATAAGAACGGTATCTGCAACGGAGGTCAACCTTGCATCACAAGATGAGACTGTAGAGCGATTTTCTTCCAATGCTTTATCGCGCAGCATAGTTCGGGGTAGTGTCAAGTTAAGCCAAACTTTAGAAAAAACTTTGCCCTTATCATTGCAAAATAAAATTAATGCCCAATTCATACCTATAGTCGGAGACGATAGTGAAAGTAAGCCTGCTTTTGATTTGGTTCGTGCATCGGTCAATATGACTCTTGCAAGTATGCTCATAGCGCTCGGTACATCATTAAAACTTCCATTGTCCACCACTTATGTGACTTTTATGGTAGCCATGGGTACATCTTTAGCGGACAGAGCTTGGGGTAGAGAATCGGCATCATATCGTATAGCTGGTGTATTCAATGTTATTGCTGGTTGGTTTGTGACGGCTATTGTTGCATTTATAACAGCCGCTTTAATGGCTCTTATTTTGTTGAATTTTAAGTTGCCTGGGCTCATTTTTGTTTTAGCTATGGTAGTGAGCTTAATGGCTTATACCAATTATAAACACAAAATGGAACGTTTAAGAAAGCAGGAAAGTGAAGACGCTTTAACTTCCATAGACCTTACTACGGACAAAGCTCTTAATAAAACTGCTAATAAATTGGCTTCAAGTTTATTGATCATTTCTGAAAGTTATCATTTATCTATCGAGGGTTTATTGACTGAAAATAGGGAAAAAATTGTATTGGCTAAAGAAAAATTTCAAAATCTTACTACCTTTTATTCTGATATAAAAAACAATCTTTTCAAGGCCATTAAGAAATCTAATCTCAGCGAAAAACAAACAGCTCAACTATATATTTTAAGTAATGATCAGATGCAAGATATCCTACAATCCTTAGGACTTATCATAGAATCTGCAGAAAATCATTTAAAAAATGCACATAAGCCGGTCACCGAAGTTCAGGAACAAAACATCAGAAAAATAGAAATTGATGTGGTCACTTATCTCAATTCGATTGCTAAAGCTTTGGAAGTGAGTAATTATGCTGAACTTAATGATTTTAAACATATCAAACGCAATATTTTTGATAACATAGAAGCCTCGCTTTCCAAACAAGTTGAGGGTATTTCTCATAAAGCCTATGGTTTCAAAAATACAGATTTGGTGCTAAGTATCCTTTTAGAAACTAAAGATTTAGTGGCCATAGGAGTTCGTTTCTCAAAACTTCTCAATAGATTATCTCAAGGCCAGAGCCCATTGGGAAACAGGTTTAATTAGATGGCATTTGTAATCTAATACTTTTTCTGCCGATCACTTTTTTTGTTGTGTTAAAAAAAATGTAAAAGGTCAGACCAATATAATCTTTTTTGTATAAAGGATTGTTTTCAATACGTACTTTTGAATAAGTTTAAATATTGGAACATGAATGGTACTTTAAAGATATTAGTTTTCTTTTCGGTTATGACCTATCTAAGTTGCAAGTCTCCACTTTTGTTTGAGGTTGATAGTCCAAATGTTCCAAAAAGAGAGAGGTCTCAGTTTTTAAGCGATGACCCATTTGTTTCAGTGGCTTACGATTTTTGGACAGAAGGCGGCATGCCCATGATATTTATAAAAAACAACAGCCTCTTGCCCATAACAATAAACTGGGATAAATCTTATTTTTTGATAAGTGGCGATACTTTAATGTGTTATCTTTCGCCTCACCAACTCAAAAATTTCAGGGGTTTTATGTTGCCACCAATTACTGAAAGTGAGCAGGTAATTTGGCCTAAGGAAGAAAGTAGTTTTGAGGGTTACCCCTTTGTGGTTCACATGGATTATGAGCCCAAGGATAAAAAGCAATACATCCCAATGTCTCTCTCTCCTGTCATTCAAAAAATAGTCTATAACTTCACTTATGAAGATAGCTCTTATGTAGTTGAACATTCTTTCTATATTTCGGGTATATATAAATCTTCACGCATTGAATTAAAAAATCTCCATAGTTATGGTGCGGATAGCTATAACAAATTTTACAAAACTAAAAAGATTAATATATTCTCACGTCAGAACCTTGAGTTAGTTATCGGAAGTGTTTTTAATTCCATTATTGACCCTTAAAATTTTTCGTTCATGAAAGGTCTTATACATTTTTTTATAATCATAATTTTGTTTATGATGCTGACAAGTTGCAATAATATAAAAGCCTTTGTGGTCAGTAGTGACAATGTGCCTCAAAACAGTATCCATCAATTCCAAACTATTGACAACCAATTTAGCATGAAATATGATTGGTGGTCTGATTTTGGTGTACCTATCATAACTATAAAAAACATAAGTTCACATGATATTTCTATGGATTGGTCAAAATCTTACTTTCTAATTAATCAAGATACACTAAAATGCTATCTTAAACAAAGTGAATTAAGAAGATTTACAGGTTCTATTTTACCACCTATGGCGGTTGCAAATCAGACTATCAAAAGCAGTGAAGAGATGGAATTTGAAGGTTTTCCATTCGTTACACGCAAAAAGTACCCTTCAAAGGGGGAATATTTTATATACCCAAAAGTCATGTCTCCTGCAAGACAAACTGTTAATTTAGTATATTTTATAGACGAGATGCCTTTCGAAATTGTTCACGAATTTTATATATCTTCAATTTACAGGACCAGTTTTAAAAAATTAAAAAAAAGTAGTATTGAGGGCAATCCTCCTTATGATAGATTTTATCGATCTTCTGATATACAAAGGAACAGCGATTTGTTGGAAATTGGAAAATTTACCATCGAAGTTATGAATTGGGGGAGTTAGCTTTGTGAGCGAAATTATTTAAAGTGGGAGTTTTCTTTCTGATACACAAAAACTTATTTTTTCTGCTTTTGTTTTTATAGTTCTAAATCTTGATATATCATGCTTAAAAGTATAATAAAACATATTATAAACGTCAGGTGGTTTTTTTTTATATTATTTCTACCCATCATAGGGGCTAGTCAGGGAAGATCACTCAATCCTGACACTTCTATTACTACTCAAAATAGTGTTTCCATCAATGGAGTTGTTATTCAATATACAGCTAAGACAGGCACACAACCCGTATGGAATGACATGGGAGAAAAAGTGGCTTATTGTCATTACACATACTATACTAGAAATAATGTCAAAAACAAAGATGAACGTCCACTTTTGATATCCTTTAATGGTGGGCCAGGTTCTGGATCAGTCTGGATGCATCTAGCATATACTGGGCCACGCATATTGAATATAGATGACGAGGGCTATCCTGTTCAGCCATATGGGTATCGTGAGAATCCCTATTCTGTATTGGATGTTGCAGATATACTATATGTCAATCCTGTCAATACAGGTTTTTCTCGTACGATTCCATTGGATGGCAAGGATGTGGATAAGTCTAAGTTTTTTGGTATCAATGCAGATATCAAATATCTGGCTGAATGGATCAACACGTTTGTTACTCGAAATAGTCGCTGGACATCACCCAAATTTTTGATAGGTGAAAGCTACGGTGGAACACGCGTTTCGGGACTTGCATTAGAACTGCAAAATAAGCAATGGATGTATATCAATGGTGTCATATTGGTCTCACCTGCCGACTATAAGGTGATAAGATTGGACAATGCTATTAGCGATGCTCTCAATGTTCCTTATTATACTGCGACGGCATGGTATCATAAAGTTTTACCTTCGGAGCTTCAGAATAAAGATTTGTTGGAAGTCCTTGATGAAGTGGAGGCTTTTGCAGTGAATGATTTGATACCCATTATGGTCAAAGGTGGATTTGTAGATATGTCTGAAAAACAAAAAATGGCAGAAAAATTGGAATTTTATACTGGATTGAGCAAAAATCATTATTTAGAAAACAACCTTACAGTTTCTACTTCCTATTTTTGGAAACACCTTCTCAAAGACACTAAGGGGTACAATGTCGGAAGATTAGATTCAAGATATTTAGGTTTAGATAAGGCATTGAGCGGTAATGCACCTG
This sequence comes from uncultured Aureispira sp., assembly GCA_964490495.1. Taxonomy (GTDB): domain Bacteria; phylum Bacteroidota; class Bacteroidia; order Chitinophagales; family Saprospiraceae; genus OLB9. Next base: position 6,704 of record CAZBCV010000042.1, read on the forward strand.
ATTACAGCGCAGAATTGACTTCGTGGCTGCATTCATTTACACCAGCTATCAACCATTATTTCAAAAACGAGCTCAATTTACATACAGATGTCAAGTACAATATGTTTGGTCCTGTGCAACCTTGGAATAACGAAAATGATAATACACGGGACAATTTGCGTCAAGCTATGGCACAAAATCCCTATTTAAAAGTGTTGTTTCAATCGGGCTATTATGATGGCGCAACAACATATTTTAATGCAAAATACACCATGTGGCAAATAGATCCTAGCGGTAGGATGAAAGACAGGTTTGATTTTAAAGGTTATAGAAGTGGTCATATGATGTACTTAAGAAAAGAAGACCTCAAAGCTTCTAATGATGATTTAAGAGCATTTATTTTAGGAGCTTTGCCCAATGGGAAACCTGCGAAGTACGAGTAGTTGCATAGGCTTTTCTATCTTTTTATTATTAATTGTTTGGGCAGCATGTCTAATAATATTACCTTTGTGGGCTAAATGAATAATATGCATCTTATAGATAAATCACAACTTCATCAATTCATCGTTCAGGCTTTGGACGAAGATATAAAAGATGGCGATCACACATCATTGGCTTGTATCCCATCAAATGCTAGGAGTCAAGCCAGATTGTTGGTCAAAGCTGATGGAGTTTTAGCGGGTGTACAATTTGCAGAAGCTGTATTCAAACATGTGGACCCTACTGCCACTATTGAAGTGAAAATACAAGATGGGGATGAGATAAGATACGGAGATGAAGCTTTTTTTGTAGAGTGCAATTCTCAGGCATTGCTCAAAGCGGAAAGATTGGTACTCAATACAATGCAGCGCCTGAGTGGAACTGCGACATTGAGCAATAGATTTGCTTTTGAAGTAGAAGATTTGCCTGTGAAAATTTTAGATACACGCAAAACTACACCTTTGATGCGCTTTTTGGAGAAATGGGCAGTAAAGGTGGGCGGTTGTGAGAATTATAGAATAGGATTGTACGACTGGATTATGATAAAGGACAATCATGTGGATGCCTGTGGCTCACACACGGCAGCTATTCAACGCGTTCATCAATACTTGTCTCAAAACAATAAAGACTTAGGCATTACTGTTGAAGTGCGCAACTTAGTTGAATTAGAAGAAGTTTTGGAATGTGGGGGCATTACGAGGATTATGTTGGATAATTTTGAATTACCCATATTAGCAGAAGCTGTGGCACATGTGAACAGACGCTTTGAAACTGAAGCTTCAGGTGGCGTAAATATACAAACTGTTCGGAAAATTGCAGAAACAGGTGTTGATTACATTTCTGTGGGGGCTTTAACACATTCTGCGGGCACATTAGACCTCAGTCTTAAAGTAATAAAATAAGACTATGGATCCACATTTAGAGCGCATCTTATTTTATTTTGCTGATACAACATTGCCCATAATGGTTTCCGAGGATTATATGGATGAATATGAAAGCCTCAACTCGCCCTTTCCGCAAGTATTTATTGATGAAATTATGACTCAATGGGAATCGGAAATTGACGAGTTTACGGAGTTTAGTCCTTGCTTCAAAATTCCACCTCAGGATAATTTTTATGCTGTCGTATATTGGAAAGGAGGCTTATTGAGATATGATTTTGTATTAGTCACACTCGACAAAAAAGGTCAACTCATCAATCGTAAATCCATTGCCAATACCGTGGTAACTGATAATATTATTAAAAAATCAATAGCCTCTATCGAACCTGATTTAATTATTAATATCGTGGCCGGTCAGTCATTAGATGGTGAGGAGTATGATGCCTCCATGTCTAAAGCATTTGCCATGGAAATACTGCCCAATGGACAAATTATATTTAGTATGGAATAAGGGAGCAATCGCTTAAAAATAACATTTATACCAACCCCGCTTTTTCCATCTGATAATACTCTTTGAAAGTAATCATACGTTCCTGCGACTCATCCCAAAGTTTATTAGAGGCCAATTTGAGAGATTCCCAAAATGTAATGGTAGTAACATAATCGTTGATCCACTTGTTTTCAGCCAATGCTTTTTGCAAATTATAATTAGGTATGGCAGGGTTGAGATGATGTATGTGGTGAATACCTATATTGCCAGTTAACCAATTAAATAGTTTAGGGACTTTGTAATAGGTGCTGCCACGAATAGCTGCTGTTAAATAATCCCATTTATCACGCCATTGTTTGTAGGCTTCTTCGTGTTGGTGTTGCACATAAAAAAACCATATGGCTATCACTGAAAATATAACTACGATAGTCAGATGTGTCATAAAGAATTTATACCAACCTAAAAAGTAACCCAACGTTAAGAAAATGGTGAGCAAGACTAAGTTATTGAGCCACAATCTAACCTTTTCGTTTTTGAAAACATCTAGACTTATAGAAGGAAGCCTATTGTGTATCAAAACGTAATAAATAGGACCTAAAACGAACATTACAGCTATCGAGCGGTACAATCTATATTTGAATTTACCCCATGAAGATAGATTTTTATATTCATTGACAGTGAGAGTATTGATGTCACCGATGTCGCGTATTTCTAATTGTCCATTGTGTGAGTGGTGGATATGGTGGGATTTGGCCCAGTAATGATAGGGAATAGAACTAAATATACTGCATACATATCCTACAATATTTCTTGCTGTACTGTTGGATAAAAAAGTCCGATGTCCGCAGTCGTGCTGTATAATAAATATTCTGACTAAAAAAAACGCATTAATAATACCCAAGCCAAAAGTGATCCAATAACTATAGTCTATTGAGATATACATAAGTATCCAAATGGCTATGAAAGGAATAAACGAATTGAGGATTTGAATGGTCGCTTTTGTTTTGCTAGTTTGGGTATATTTTGAAAACCCTTTGATGAGACTACGGTCTATTTTGATATTCTCCACTAATAAAATGATTTGGTTAGGCTAAAAAACAATTAATGATGCAAAGGTAAATAAAATATATTGATATGACGATATGATTTTCGTCAATATTTTAAAATGAAAAATGTAAACATAAAAGGGGTTCAAATTTTTTATATTTCATCAATGGAAGCCACCTTATCGAAAACAACCCTTCCTTTTTCATTCTTCACTATTGAACCGCAAGCGACATCTAAATCATGTTCAAAATATAAAAAATGTTGGCCGTCAGTGGCTTTTTCATGAAGTACATGTTTTTCCTTGAGCGTCTCAAGCGGTTTCATATCATAGGCCATGATGTAAGGCATTTGTACATGATGGTGAGAAGGAATCAAGTCTGCACAATAAATGAGTGTATTGCCTGAGGGTAGTTTTATGTACGGCAACATCATCGCCTCAGTATGTCCATATACAAAACTGACGGTAATATTTTCTGAAAAATAAATTCCTTCTTGCACATCAATAAACTGAAGCAATCCTTGTTCTTTTAGGGGAACAAAATTTTCTTTCAGGAAGGAAGCGGCTTCTCTTGGATTGGCTTCATAGGCCCATTTATAATGTATTTCATTAGACCAAAAGGTAGCATTTGGGAACACTGGCACTGTTTCACCTTTTGCATTATATTTCAACGCACCACCCACATGGTCAAAGTGGAAGTGAGTTAGAAAAACATCTGTAATATCTTCGCACGAAAGTCCTATGGGCGCCAAAGCAGCCTCAAAATCCAATTCGTCATGCGGATAAAAATGGTTTTTAAACTTTTCGCCTTGTTTATTTCCAGCTCCTGTATCAATTAATATTTTTCTATCTCCATCTTCTACCAACAAACATCTCAATTGCCATGTACACATATTGTTATCGTCCGATGGATTGAGTTTATTCCACATACTTTTGGGCACGACACCAAACATGGCTCCACCATCCAGTTTAAATTTTCCTATTTCTAAGGTGTGTAATCTCATATTTCTTTTATTACGAAGTTAAAAACCAATACTTTTTTTGTCCAATGATTTTAAATCTCTACCCAATTGAATCATTTGAAGTGCTGTCAAGGCAGCCTCTACGCCTTTGTTGCCATGTATGCCGCCCGCTCTGTCTAATGCTTGTTGTTTATTGTTGGGTGTTAATACTCCGAAAATGACAGGCTTTCCAGAACTTACAGATAGTGTCATAATACCCATGGCTACAGAGTTATTGATATATTCATCATGTTGGGTTTCGCCTTTTATCACACAGCCTATGCATATGATGGCATCAAAATTTTTTTTAGACAAAAGCATTTTGGCACCAGTGGGCAATTCAAATGCACCGGGAACTATGATTTGGGTGATATCGTTTGACGCTACGCCGTAATCATGTAGTGTCTCAATACAGCCGTCTCGCAATGCAAAAGTAATGTCTTTATTCCATTGGGCCGTCACAATACCAATTTTTGCATTTTCAATTTTTTCGATGTTGACTTGGCTTCTGTCAGAGAGATTTTTATCTACGGATGACATATTTTATTTGATTATGGGTTTAAATAAAAAAGGCAAGAATGAAACGCATTCTTGCCTTATAAGTTTAAAATATTTACTTTAAAAAGATATTGATTTACTGCAATCTTTCCAACAATTTTTCAGCATTGGCAAATTCTCCACTATTTGGGTATTCATCTACAATTTTTTTGAGATATTTTATGGCTTCATCCATCTTGTTTTCTGAATGATAAAGTACAGCCAATTTATAACTAAAAAAGGAAGATAAAAATTCATTTTTGCTATCGGCTACTTTTTTGTAAAGTGCTGTGGCTTTCTCCATATCACCGGTTTCGGCATATGCATCACCCAAAGCTCCGGCTTTTGAAAGTGCTGTGACATCATCTTTGGCTGAATAATCTTCTAAATACTCAATTGCATCATCAAATTTTCCAAGATTAAGGTAAGATACACCTGCATAATATTTGGCTAAGTTGGATGTTTTGGTGCCACTATAATTATCAATTATAGCTAAAAACCCTTCATGACCTCCTGTGGGACCATCTAAAGCTAAGGCAAATGAGTCTTTGGCGAAAACTTCTTCAGCTTTGTACATGGCATTGACTGCACTTTTTTCTTTAGGTGCTATGTAAAGGTATTTATAAACAAAAAACAAAGCTACTAAAATACCTAAACCCAATAAAGCGTAAGATATTAGTTTTTCATTTTTTTCTAAGAAATTACCCACTGATACTTCACTACCTTTTACTTCTACTACATCCACTATCACATCTTCGGCTGATGTATTTTTATTACTTTTTCGCTGTGACATATATACGTTTTTTAAAAATTTGCGCAAAAATAGTTAAATTTATAATATTTAGAGCTATTGATTAAAAAATATCTTTATTTTCATGCTTTTTTGGTAGTTATTTTTATAAAATACCCTCATAAGTGAATGAAATACATTGTTCATGCTAGTAAATTTTTATATTATTAATAAACAAAGAAGTCTATTTTTTATTTCATTAAGCCATTGAGTTGCAGTTTTCTTCTATATTGTTGACGGGATCTCCATAAATAAGGGAACAACAATAGTTCAAACATTTTAAGTCGATATACATGAAATCATTCAATTACTTTAATAATAATAATCAGGAGATAGATTTCCCTACGGATGATGTGGTCTATTTTAAAATTATTGGGCAATATCTTTATGCTTTTACCAAAGATGGAGAAAATATGAAGGTAGATATTTATATCTCAGGTTTAGAAAGTAGTTTGCCTACCCATTTTGTTAGAGTGAATGAAGATGTGATTGTAAATAGAAGGTTTTTAAGAGAAGGTCTGCAATGGGCCCATGAAAGGTTAGTTGTCGTGATGGATGATGTCAAAAAATCTTCTTTCATTGTTTCGGCTCACTATTACGACAATGCTAAGCTCAATTTGATGTCTTAAAGCGCTCTTAAATTGCTTTCAAATTGTACCAAAGGCTATTTATATTTAGTATTTAAAGGACTCGTTTAGATCAAACATAAACTAAAAACACTGCATATCTACTCTAGAAGTAAAATCATTATTGGGAAAGCACATACCAGATAGAACTTTAGTAGGTACATATCTTTTTAGATTGGGATCCTTCAAGCCAGTTTCTAAGAATTTCGTCAGGTTTTGTACTTCATCGTCTGTGAGGCCCAATGGACGGATATAGCTTGAAAGTTGGCTGTCGGGTACTCTTTGATTTTGTTTTTTGCCTGTATTGAAATATTTGACAACATCTTCAAGAGTTTCTATACTACCTCCATGGAAGTAGGGGCCACTATCACCTAAGTTATACAGTTGAGGTGTACGGAATTTAAACATATCTTCTGGCCTATTAGTGAAACCACCTCTACCCAAATTTCTTAAGTCATTTGGCCCAGTTTTAAGACCTCTGTGTTCATATAAGTCATCTACACCTAGAGCTTCAAAACGCATAGAACCTAAGTTTTTTTCGTAATGACAACCTACACAACCTGCTTTGCCAAAGAAGAGTTTTGCGCCTTCCTTTTCCTGATCAGTCATAGCATAAGTGTTCCCTTTGAGCCACAATTGAAAAGGAGCTTGATTTGTAAGGTTTTGTCTTAAATATGCTGAAATGGCAAAACTTGCACCTTTGCGAGAATATCTTTCTTCTTCGGTCAAGTCTGGAAAAGCTTTGTCGAACATTTCTTTGTAACCCGCGGCTTCTATTATTTCTTTGGTGTAATTCATTCTATGCACAATGAGACCCTCAATGTTTTGGCCTTCCAAAGCGCCTAGTTTTTCATGATTTATCATTGTACCTTTATCATTGACACCCCACATTTCCTCTGTTCCTACGTTGAGTCCTTTGTCACCAAATGAACCGTTCCACATAGTATTTTCTACATAGGCAACATTAAGTGTCACTAAAGGACGAGCACCTTGGGCGTCTATTTCGCTGTCATCATAAGTGGGCCACTTGAGTCTGCTTTCTCCTTTTCTTCCAAAACCATAGCCGCCATCTGCTACGCCTTGCATTCTGCCCGGTCTAAAACCTGATTCAGGAACATGGCACGTAGCACAAGTAAATGTATGATTAAAGTCAGGATTCACGGCTTCATTGGCAAAGGCAGGCTCGAAAAACAACATTTTTCCAAGCTCAATTTTTTCTTTTGTGAGTGGATTGACTTCTGATTGGGGGATAGATGCATAGTCACCTTCATTGGGTAAAATGAAGCGTTCAGTATCTCCAATAATCTCTTTCAATTGCTGATCGATTGTACCCATTTTTTCATGTGTACAACCAATTATGAGAAATAATAAAAAGAAGCAAATAGGTATAAATTTCATCATCGGGTATTCAAAAAATGTTCAGGCCGCAAAGATAAGAATATTTTTCATTTATCATAAGTAAATATTATTAAATCATAAATAAAAGCTATTAATTGTAAAATATTTTAAATTTTGTATGAAAATGTCATTCAGATTATAACACTTAGTGTATATTTGCCACTATTAATTTTTTTTAGTTTTTATGAATATAAATTTTCACATACATTATAAAACAGTTTTTGGCGAACAAATCGCTGTCGAATGGGTGGACGCTGATTTACAAAATAAAATACTCCTGATGCGAACTTACGATGGGGAGCATTGGTCCGGCACATTACAATATTCCCTTTCACAGCTTGCTTACAAGTATGTAGTCTTGTCAGATAATAATACAATCAAAAGTGAGTGGGGTGGAGATAGATTATTGTCATTGACAACCTGTGAAAATATTTTTTTAGAAGATCAATGGCGGTCAAGAGATACAATAGATAATTCTTTTTTGAGTTCGGCCTTCACAGAAGCCATTTTTAAGCGAGATAAGCCTGATTCGCCCCATAAAGAGATGTCAAAGCAGACCATCACATTTGCTATGGAATCGGGTAAAATCCCTAGTCATTTAACTTTTGGGGTGGTAGGAAATATTCCTGAATTGGGCGAATGGAAGCGGGCCATCATCATGAAAGACACCCAATTCCCAATATTTGAGGTGGACGTTGCTTTAGACAGGACGAATGTGTTTGTCGAATATAAGTTTGTGATAGTCAATCTTCAAGATAACAATATAATTATGTGGGAGGAAGGGCAAAATAAATCTTACCACTTTTTTGTCGATTCTGAAAAAAGCAATCACATTAGGTTGTCATTCAATAAGTTTACGCATCAGTCTTATTATTGGAAAGGTGCGGGTGTGGCCATACCTGTATTTTCGCTTCGCAGTCAAAAAAGTATGGGCATAGGGGAGTTTTCAGATATATTACCTCTTGTGGACTGGTCTGCACATTTGGGCCTTAAAATTATCCAAATACTCCCTGTCAACGATACGCTTGCTACCAAAACATGGCAGGACAGCTATCCTTATGCAGCTATTTCTGTTTTTGCTTTGCACCCACTTTATGTCAATATTGAAAAAATTGGAAAATTTAAGTTCAAAAAAGACCAAACGGAATACGAAAAGTATCGGAAACAACTCAATGAGTTAGAGGTCATTGATTTTGAAAGTGTTTTAGAAAGTAAATTTAAGTTTTTCAATACACTATTTGATGAAGAATATGGGACATTTTTGCAAGATGAGTCTGTTCAGTATTTTATTCAAAACAATAAATGGTGGCTGATGCCTTATGCTGCTTTTTGTTGTCTTCGTGACCAATACGGTACAAGTGACTTCAATCAATGGCCTGATAATTTCAGTATTTATGAAAAAGATAAGATTGAAGCCTTTTATGAGAGCAGTTTAGCCATAAAAAAAGCTTGTGATTTTTATATTTTTATTCAATATCATGCGGACAAACAACTTATAGAGGCGCGCGACTACGCAAGGAGTAAAGGAATTGCTTTGAAAGGTGATTTGCCCATTGGAATTTTTAGGCATAGTAGTGATGCATGGGTAGCTCCTGAACTTTATAATATGAGAGAACAAGCAGGCGCACCACCGGATGATTTTGCTGTTTTGGGCCAAAACTGGGGTTTTCCCACTTACAATTGGGAAGCTATGTCAAAAGATAATTTTGAATGGTGGCGCCAACGCATGCAACAGCTCAATAGGTATTTTGATGCTCTCAGAATTGATCATATTTTGGGCTTTTTCCGCATTTGGCAGGTGCCACTACACCATGTTCAAGGTACTTTAGGGCTGTTCAACCCTCGATTGCCTTATACATTAGAAGACTTGAGTCAATGGGGCTTGTCCGGAGATTTGAGTCGATTTACTATGCCTTACATTACTCCTGAGATAGTCCGACGGTTTTTTGGAGAGGATGCAGAAATAGTAATGTCCACATTTTTTGAAATAGATACTTTAGGGAGAATCGTGTTCAAAAAGGATTTTACGCACCAAAAACAGATAGAAGACTATGTGGCTTCAAACCCACAATTTGAGAATGCCAAAAACTATCTTTTTCAGCTACTTACAGAAGTATTATTGATCGAAGAGTCGGTAGGAGAACAACGGATGTTCAATCCTCGAATAACGCTCAATACCACAGAATCTTTCAGACATTTGGACAATACTTCACAGTCCATCATCATGCGACTATACAACGAGTATTATTTCAATAGGCACGAAGAATATTGGCAAGCTCAGGCTTATTGGAAGCTTCCAGCCATCATCGATGCTAGCGATATGTTGATTTGCGCAGAGGATTTGGGCATGATTCCTAAGTCTGTGCCCCAAGTTTTGAAAGATTTAAATGTTTTGACATTAGAAATACAACGCATGCCTAAAGGTCATTCAAAGTTTGGTCAAGTCCGTGAATATCCTTATTTTTCGGTGTGTAGCCCGTCTTGTCATGATATGTCCACTATACGGGGCTGGTGGGAAGGAGACCATGAAAATGCCAAGAACTATTTTTACAATTACTTACATTGGCAGGGTATTGTTCCTATGGCTTGCGAAAGTTCTATTGTGGAAACCATCATTAATGATCACGTGGCATCACCTTCTATGTTGGCTATTTTTCCAATTCAAGACCTTTTGGGTATGGACGACACACTCAGAAAAGGAGACGCCTCATCAGAACAGATCAACGAGCCAAGTAATCCCAAACACTATTGGAGGTACCGGTTTCACATGCCCATAGAAAAGTTATTGGAAGCCGAAGCCCTGAATACAAAAATCTTCAATTTGGTTCGTCGGAATGGAAGGTAGGGTTGAGTGTATTTTTTTTATTCAAGCCTTGTTTTCTTTCTGTTCTGTAGTATCTGCCATCAGGCTAAAATGAGTCTGTGTGGCAGAGAAGATTAGAGGATATAAGGGGGATATACTTTTGTAATAGGCTTTTTTTGAGATATTTTATAATGAGAAATAAATTTTTTCCAATATTTGTAAGGCATTACTATATTAATTTTTAAAAAAATATAAAAAATCAGATGTGTTTTTAAAAAAATATATTTAATTTTGTGGGTATATTACAGAGTTATGGTTCAATTAAAACAGACAATGAAAATAACATTAACCATTTTAGCATTTTCAATTCTAACCAATATTTGCGTTGGACAGAATTATAAATCACAATTTGACCAATTGTGCCAAGAAGGTGACACAACTAAACAAATTGAACTTTTGACAAAATGGGAATCGGAAGACCCTAAAAATCCAGAATTGTTTACGAGCTATTTCAATTATTTCTTCTTAAAATCAAGACAGGAATTTGTTTCTATGTCAACAAATCAGCCTAAAGGAGAAAGCCTTCTACTTCAAGACAGCACCGGACAAGTTGCAGGATTTTTAGGTAGTCAATTATTTTATAATACTGAAATATTACAAAAAGGCCTTGACAAAATTGACCAAGGAATAAAAATGTATCCAAACAGACTTGATATGCGGTTTGGAAAGATATACGCACTTGGACAAGCAGAAGATTGGGAGAACTTTACCAACGAAATCGTGAAGACCATTCAGTACTCTAACAAAAATAATAATGAATGGACTTGGACATTTAATGAAAAAAAAGTAAGTGGTAAAGAATTTTTTCTAAGTTCAGTCCAAGATTATCAGCTGAATCTTTACGAGACCGAAAATGATGACTTGTTAAAAAATATGAGAACAATTGCAGAAGAAATTTTAAAGATATATCCTGACCATATTGAAAGTTTATCGAACATTTCAATTACTTACTTACTTACAGGCGAATATGACAAAGGGATTGAAGCTTTATTAAAAGCAAACAAAATAGACCCAAATGACGGAGTTGTATTAGGTAATATTGCACACGGATACAAACTAAAAGGCGACATAGAAAACTCTATAAAATACTATGAGAAAATGCTAAAATTGGATGACCAAAGTGCTGTTGATTTTGCGAAACAACAGATTGAATCAATAATAAAACATTAGAAAAGTACTAACAAGCATCAAAACAATTTGTGTGGGTAGTAATTATTGAAATAAAAGATATTATTATGAAAATCAGCAATAGAATAATAATTGCATTAATGCTTTTTTTTCCAGTTGTCCTCATGGGGCAAAAAGTATGTGATGTAGGCAATACTACCTTTTTCAGACAGAGTCAATTGGATAGTTTTGCAATATTATATCCAGAGTGTGAGGAAACAGGAGATATTCGGATATTCGGAAGCAAAATATTAAACTTAAATGCACTGAAAAATTTAAAAAGGATTGAAAGGCTAACGATTGAGAAAACAAAAATTCAGAATCTTGACGATCTAATACAAATTAGAGAAATAACATCACTTATATTTGCTAATAATGATAACACCAAGGTATTAACTCTGCATGATAGTTTAATTATTAAGCAAACGCTTTCAATTTTGGGATGTGATTCGTTAATAGATATTATAAATTATTATGAATATGACTTACTTTCATTATTGATTGTTGGTAATCCCTTACTAAAAGGTATTAAAAATCTAAAAATCAATAATGTTAATTATTGTCTATTATCCAATACGAATTTTAATGACTTAAGCTATCACAGTATAAAACATTGTGTTATATTAAATTTGGATGGGTTCAAGAATTTAAATAAAATAGCTGATTTTCCTTTCGAAGAATTGGAATTAACTTCTTCTCTTTTGAATTCAATAGATGAGTTAAATGAAGCAAAAAAAATAAAGGCGTTAAAATTATTCAATAATAAAAATTTATCGAACTGTAGTATAGACATAATATGTGAAAACTTGGATAATTCAGATTTTAAATTAGTTGTTTATACAAATAATGCAACGGGATGTAATTCAATTGATGAAATAAGAGCAGGATGTTTATCTAACTCAATAAATCATTTTGATACTGATTTTATAAAAATCTACCCCAATCCATTCGTTTCAGATATACAGATTGATAC
>CAZBCV010000043.1:0-18908 GCA_964490495.1 uncultured Aureispira sp.
TTTTCCACCTTTTTTGTTGAGCTATCAAAGTTAATTCCAATGATGTGGTGGTTTTTGGCCTTTTTGCTGTATGACTCCAAATAGTTTTTTTCTTTGACTTGGGCCACTGCTTCTTCTGCTGTTTTATTGAGTTTGAACTCTAAACAATAAACATGGTCTTCGTACAATATGATGGCATCGGCACGACCATCTTTGGTATGAACTTCACTTTGTATATACACTCCTAATAGGCTGAACAACAAATGTATGATGGCGTGATAAAACTTTTCGTGCTCTCGCTCCCATAGCGGATAGGGTATGTGACTGAAGGCTTCATTGATGGCTTTTTCAAGGTTTTCCGGCTTCTGAGTTTTTAATGCGGTCAACATTTCCGAAGGTATATTCATGGCCGTTTCAATATTACTATGCAAAAATGCTTTAGTAAGGTATTGCAAATAGGCAGACTTCACTTCATGATTGGGATAATTAAGTATAAACCTATCAAAAAGTGGGTCATAACCCGTTATGGTGAGATAACCCGTTTGAAACATCACTGGTATCGGCTCAAGATTATCAATATCAAAACTGGATAACAAAAATGAATTGGCTTGAACATCCTCTACATCATAAAATCTATATTTTTTACTTAATTCTATGAGAAAAGAAGGTGTACCTGTATTGAACCAATGATTAAAATATCGACCTTCATCTGCAAAAAATTTCAATATAGAAAAAGGATTGTACATCGTCTCTCCTTCTACATCCCATCGGTAGCCATTGTACCATTCTTTCATCTTTTGCGCGTCATAAACCTTCATTTCCTCTACAAAATTATCTTCCAATTCTTTTTGCGTGATGCCACAGATAGTATTGTAGGAAGGGCTCATGGTCAGGTCAAATAAATTGTTCAAATCTGAAAATATGCTCACTTGACTAAACTTTGAAACACCCGTAATAAATACCAACTTTAAGTATTTATCAGCATCCTTCAGTATAGAATAAAAGGATTTCATGATGGCTCTGTTTTCATGCGCCTTATGCCTATTTTCTTCGTCCAGATAGTCTATGATGGGTTTGTCATATTCATCTATCAGAACCACTACCTGCTTTTGATATTTGTCATGGAGGGCTATTATTAATTCACGAAATTTAACATCAACCCCCGTTTGATTCAGTTTAAATTGGTAGATTTTAGAAATTTCGCCTAATCTTTCATTTATTCCAAAGGTTAAATCACTAGTTCTGTACCCTATGTCAGAAAAAGATAATCTTATCACTGGATACTCCACAAAGTCCCACTTGTCTTCAATATACAATCCTTTGAATAGTTCTTTTTTTCCTTTAAATAAATAATCAAGTGTACTCACTATCAGTGATTTACCAAAACGACGGGGGCGCGACAGGAAGTAGTATCCTCCTTTTTTGACCATATTATAGATGTGTTTTGTCTTATCTACATATATGAAATCACCTTCTATGAGTTTTTTGAAATCTTGATGACTTATTGGATATTTTTGAAACGACATAAACATTAATTATTAGGACAAAGATACTATAAATATTTTGAATTGATTGAATATCCAAAATTGAAATTTAGTTTTGTTTAAGAAGAGCACTCTCATATATCAGAATTTAAATAATAAAACACCCCATTGCGACCATCTAAAACAGACACATAGAGAAATACTAAACAAAAGATAATAACTTAAAAATGTAGAAAAATTTCGTCCATAAAATTTAGTTAATGTATAATTTATTCTAATAAATAGAAATTACATATATCATTTTTACTAAATGCATTATTCTGTAGAAACAATTTATTTTAGGAATGAATAAAAAGACCGCATCGTTATAGATAACGGTCTTTTTGTGAGGTCGGAAGCGGATTTGAACCGCTGTACGAGGTTTTGCAGACCTCTGCCTAACCGCTCGGCCACCCGACCTTAATTTGAGAATGCAAAGGTAAGCGATTATTTTATTTTAAAAGCATATTTTTTGCAATAATTTTAATCAAATTTTTACAATAATCCCCAAATGTCTCTATTTCAACAGGATATCTCCATAGCTTGAAGTAATTGTTATTGCGGCTTGTGCTGTTGATTTTATTTTATGCCCTATAACATGAATCGAACTGCCACTTTCTTCTTTTGATGTTTTTATAAAATTGCTTCCTGTTTTTATTGAACAATATTTACCTGATAGATTGACTTTAGTGGGTACGAAGCTATTGATTTTTATGGGTCCATATCTTGAATTGATATTCATAGATCTAAATTCTGGTAACAAATTGTCCACTGTAAGGCTACCATAAGCTATGTCTGCATTCAGCTTTTTGCCTTGGTTTTCGATATAAACTCCCGTGTATTTAAGAGATAATGAAGCATTTTGGGCGGTAGTGACTTTAAGATCATTGTATGCGCCATCCATTTTCAAAGTATTGACATATCCCATTTTATACCCGTCATACTTGCTATTAGCTGTGAGATTTTCGACATCATCCATATGGATTTTTGAATATTTAGTGGTTAAAATACAATCTCCGACATTAAAGCATCTCAAACTTGAGTAAGCCAAATCAGCTTGTAATTGCTCCATACTGCCCATAGTGGCCTTGCCATAAGAAAGATTGAGAAGTACATTATTTTGAATATCTTTGGCTTCTAAGTTCCCATATTTGAGGTTGATAGTGGTTTTTCCACTGAGATGAGGCAAATAGATATTTCCATACTTATTAGACAGGTCAAAGGTGATATAAGACGGTGTCCGTACAGTATAGTTAATTTCTATCTGTGTATTTTTGTCACTATTCTCCCACCAAGCAGACCACCAAGAGGTATTTCGAGATTCGATAGATGTAACTCCCTTTATAGTAGTTCCACTCTGGCTTAAATCAATAAAAATATCACTCAATCTGTCCTCAGCGATGGATTTGTTATTAGCTTTGATGATAATCTCTACATCTATTTTAACAGAAGATTTATCCCATGTAATGAGCTCTACTTTGCCATATCTATTGTTAATATTGAGAGTAGAGTTTTTTGATGAATTATACTCCTTTGATACTTTTTTTATTAATTCGTATTTGAAATCAGTACTTTCAGCATTACACAATAGTACAAAAAGTATAAATAAAAAAGTGATGTTAAAGCGATTCATATTGGACTATTTGATTTTGTTTTAATAAAATTTTTTCTAAAATATCGGTTTTCGTTTTGTGGTTTTTTATCATGGCTTCTATGAGCATTTGGCTATTAGCATAATCATTTTTGAGCAACTCATTTTTGAGTTCTTGATATATGATATCGAGTTCCATAAGATCTTTTTCTACTGTGTGAGTTGTTTCTGGATTGTCTATTTTCTCTAGCTGAAAAGAAACTTGTTGATTATAATGGCGTTCTATTTCTAACATTTTTCTATACTCATCGTGCTGAGCAAAATCTATTTTTTTAGGGTAAGTCAACTGCAAACCTATCAATATACCGACACAAATAAAAGTAACTAGTGTCGCCGCCAATTTAAAAACTGTAAACTTCATAACACGGCCTTTGGGCGAATTATCCAATTCCTTTTCTATAGCGAGCCAGATCGATTTGTCTGGAATTTCAGAATCAAATTCTCTTTGATTTTCATTGATAAAGTCTTCTATTATTTGCCTTTTCATTATCTATTTATTAAAAATACTTTGTTTTAAACCATTTGACTTGATAATATCATGAAGCTTCACTTTAGCTCTGCTGTACTGAGACTTTGATGTGCTTTCACTGATATCCAATATCTGAGCTATCTCTACATGATCGTACCCTTCGATAGCATATAGTGTAAAGATGGTTCGATATCCATCCGATAATAAGAACAGGGCATCTTTTATCACTTTTACGTTATATTCGATGTCTTGTTCTATGTCTTCAGAAGTTGTGTCAGGTATGCTATCCTCCGAAGCCCATACCCATTTTTTACTTTTCAAAAAAGTAATACTATGGTGGACTATGATTCTTTTTATCCATGCCCCCAATGTAGATTCATAGCGAAAGGAATCTAACTTCTTAAATACGTGGACAAAAGCCATTTGCACAATATCCTCCGCATCCATTTTATCATTGACCATACGAAGGCAAACATTATACATGGCCTTTGCATACTTTTTATACAAAGAGTATTGAGCCGATCGATCACCAGCTAAACAAGCATCAATAAGGGGTTTGTCTTCAAGAAAATTCAATGATTGTATTGACTTTATATTCGTATTATAGACAATAAATTAATTCATAGGGTTGCATGTTGTGAGCAAATTTTATTTATTATTCCAACCCAAAGAAGAATAACGACGTATATTTGTTAAACATATTTATTTTATGAAACACTTACCTTTGCTTATTGTGATGTACTTGGTCACTCTTTTTACTTCTTGCAATAAAGATTGGACTAAAGCAGAAAATCAAGATTTACCTCATTGTATAGACTTGGTGTTAAAGCAATATGAAATGAAACTTTATGATGGTCAAGAAAGATTTTGCTACAGTTTACATTGGTATATTTACGACAACAAAGATTACTTTTACGATGATTGTTGTATTTGCGATAAAGATTTTAATCCATTTGATTGTGAAGGCAATAAACTTTTTTATTACAAAAGTGAGCCAGATACTTTGGTCAGGAAGTTGTTTCATTCCAATAGCACTTACAAAGGCATAATAGGAATCCTTTAAGTACTAGAACAATAAGCAAAGTTTATATAAATAACTGTATCTAAGATCTAATCTTTCATCCATCTCAGAATCAAAACTGGAAGCAATAAAATATCACAGATGACAGCTCCTATTAAAGTAACAGCAATCAAAAGCCCTATAGTAAAAGTCGGAGGATTGACGGAAAATACCATATTAAAAAATCCAAAAAACAGAACTATTGATGTGATAATTATAGCTTTGCCTGTTTCATTAATTGATACCTGAATAGCCGTGAGATTGTCCATACCTTCCATTTTACACAATTTGTATCTGCCCAAAAAATGAATACTATCATCCACTGCTATTCCAAATATAATAGCAAACATGATGGATACGCCCGCTTCCAATTCTATATTGAAATAACCCAAAATTGCAGCAGCCATGAGCAGTGGTATGATGTTAGCAATCAAAGCTATGACAGTCATGAGCAATGACCTAAATATGAAACCCATCAAAACAGAAATAACCAAAACGGACAAACCCAGTCCTTTCAAAATACTATCTGAGACGTATTCGGAATTTTTATCCAATATCAGTCCCGTACCTGTTCGGCGCATATCGATTAGAGAAGTATCAACATTATCCAAAAACCAATGGTCAAACTCAACGCCCATTTGTTTTATGCTGTCCGCACCAATATCTTTTATTCTTGACGATATTCGAGTCTTAGCCCTATCTTTACTCACCAATACATCCCCATCATCTTGCATAATTCTAGCCATCATTTTGCGATACTCTCTATACTCAGCTTTACTTTTTGGAAATATATAGGCAGAATCACTATTATTATTACTCATTTTGTGCATACTTCTGTAGAGCGTCGCCATAGACATAGATGAGTTTACAAAATCATAACTTCGTAGTTTTTCTTCCAATTTATCGACTTCTTTCATGACTTCATAATCATGGACAGAATGGTTGTTTTTTGCAAAAATTGCAATTTCTAAAGGACGAAAACCTGCATAATTTTTTTCAAAATATTGAAAATCGGCTACAACTCTTGAGCCTCGAGGCAAGTTGTCTTCCAAACTATAATTGGTACTTATATATTGCATTCCCACAACAAAGATTATGACCAATATAGATGAAACAACCAATACTCTAGAGGATTTGTATCGTACAATATTAAAAATAGAATTCATCAACCCCGACCATTTAGAATTTTCCGGGTGACTCCTAATAATTTGATCTCTTTCAAAAAGCGACAAAACAGATGTGGTGAATAACAAAACTGTCACAAAAGCTATCATCACACCAATACCAGCATTCCACCCAAAATCTTGAATGGTTTTAAGCTTTGACATACTCAATGAAGCAAAACCAACAGCCGTAGTCACTGAAGTCATTAATGTGGCTAGCCCTATTTCCTTTATTGTGATATTCATAGCAAGTTCGCGGCTTTTTCCACGCGCCAATTCATCTGTATATTTTGAAAATATATGGATGACATCAGACGAACCTACTATTAGCATAATTACTGGAAACAATGCAGATACAGCATTGAGTTCTATACCTGCTGCACCCAAATAACCCGTAAATAATAGCAAACCTAGAGCAATACTGCCCAATGATATGATGATACCTATGGGCTTGCGATAAATAATCACCATAATGAATGTGACCAATAAAATAGAAGCTATAAATGCCAGGAGCATTTCACGCTTTTGAAAATCTATGAGCTCACGTGTAAAAAAAGCGCGCCCCAAAATATGCGATTTTTCCTTTACTTCCCATTTTTCTAAAAGAACATCTAATTCATCGGCCAATATTCGTGAGTCTGTCATCGACAAGTTTTCCTCAGTTTTGATAGCAATGGCCAAAGATTTTCCTTTTCCATCTATCAGATTATATACAAATCGAGGGTCTGACAGAATTGATTTTTTGTCGGATTCATAAAATTCAGGTTGATCTATATGAAGGTATGGAAGGGCAGAAAATCCAAATGGGGTTTTGACTGGATAGGATATCTGTGTTAAGGACTGCACTTTGGTCACAAATGGCAACTCTCTCATAGCCAGACCCAAATTATGAAAACGATTCAAAAATACAGAATCAAAAACAGTAGGTTCATTTTCAACCGCTACTAATAAAAAATTATCATCCGTCTCAAAGTCTTCGATAAAGTTTTTGTAAAATTCCAAATCTGGATCACCTTGCGGAAAAAACTGGTCAAAACTAAACCCAAATTTAAGCTGTGTTGTGAAATATCCACTTAAAATTGCCAAAATGACAAATATTGAAATGATGAGCTTTCTAAATTTTAATAACATAGACTATGTAAATATCTTATTGAGTTGCTCTAACATAAAAGTGGCTAAAAGGATGCTGTTTTTGACTAATTATTAATATTTTTATTGGATTTATCAAAACAAATATTACCTCTTCGTAATACATTAAATATTTATTGAACAATGTACTTTTTTCAACTCATACCTCAGGAATAGTCTCCCCTAATGCATCTTGAAAAAAATAATGTATGGCATAGGTTTGGGCAGCAGCTAATTTTTGTCCCATCTGACTGATGATGTACATAATTATAGCTACTATCATCATAAATGGCAAAGACCATAATATACTACTCTCACTGCCCAAGGCGCGTTGAGAAAAACCAACTATGGATATAAACACAAAAAGAACCCCAATGGCCAAATAACCAAAAGCAAACATAGTCCAAACACTTGGCATTGGGCCATACACACCAATAATTTTTGTTTCTGTATCTCCTTCTTCTCTTTGAAGTAAGACACTTAACTGCGGAGACCAAAAATGTCTTTTTTCACTATCAACTCGAATTGTTATGTGGTCTTGCATAGCCACACCATAAAGATTATGGGGATTGTCTTTAAGTTTTTCTTTTATTAATTCAATAACTTCTTCCACAGTTTTTTGTGAATACATATCAAAGCGAGGTCGAATTCTAAAACTAGACATAATAAAAATTTTGCCTCAAAAGTAAAACTATATTTTGGACTCTTTACAAAATTGAGATATGATATTGGTCATTAATTCCTTAAACCTAATTATCCTCAAAAGGAATTGATCGCAATCTAATTGCAGGCCTCATTCCTCAAACCAATATTGGATTAATTATTAAGCACAAAATTACCTAAATCTAAGGTCCAATCATACTCATTATGAACTATTTTCACATCAGTATGAGGAATGATATTGTGTTTTAATAGTATTTGTTTTATGCCTTTGAGGTCACCAAAATCTTTTCTAAACCAACTAAACAATGCAGTGACGTAGGCAGTTTGTTTTTCTTTATCGAAGGTGCTGTTGTTTTTTAAGTAAGAGGCAGTAGAGCGTTCTAATTGTTCCTCCACTGTGTTCCATCTATAAATATCAACTGGTGGACAAGACTTAGCTCCACAATTCAGTGCGAAATGAATTCTATAATCCACTTTATCCACGCGCATTTTTTTCTCAAAGCCATTGACAAACCATTTTCTCAAATAGCCAAGTGAATATTGATTTTTAGAACGACGGAGTATCCCATGCTCAATATCAGCAAAACTCAAACTTTTTTTAGCAATCAGTATTTGTTTGTCGTTGAAGAATTTTCTTCTATCATCATATTTTTCTGGATTTGCACGCAATATATCTTGAATGTAGGCATTGTAAACATTGATCCAAAATGCATTTTTTTGTGAATCGTTGGATAATTGTAGTGCCAGTTGATTTTCGTCAGCAGTGGCCAACGTGTTTTTCAAATAAGCCACATCACTGTTTTTAGAATAGATACCCTCCAATAAATCCTCTGCTACCTGCTGGTAATTTACAGGGCGCTCCGCGAATAACTTATGAGAAATACTAAAAACACTTATCGCAAACATACAAAAACTAAACAGGGTTTTCATCCGAAAAAATTAAAATGGGTGATTAAAAAAATATTTTTCCTTTTTTAATCTAAACGATTTCTTTTATAATAAGTTATAAATTTTTGAAAAAGTCTAAGTATGTTTCTTTCCATTATCATCCCAGCTTGTAATGAATATCCAATTCTCAAAAAATTTTTGGAAATGTATGCAACTACTATTCAAAAAAACGATATCGAAGTCATCATTGTTCTTAGTAGTGAGAATGGAGACGAAACCAAAACTATCTCAACAGCTAAGATCATAGAAGCAACAGTGCACAATAGAGGTAAGCAAATGAATATAGGTGCCAAAATAGCAAGAGGCCAAATACTTATGTTTTTACATGCTGATGTGTTGCCACCTCCTAGTTTTTTTACAGATATTGAGTTAAGTATAAAAAACGGCTATGAGTTCGGATTTTTTGCCTATAATTTTCATCCTACATCTTTTGGACTGAAATTTAATGCATCATTTACAGGGAGAGACGGATTTTTTGCAGGTGGAGGAGATCAAATTCACTTTATGACACAAGCTCTTTTTAATAAAATGGGAGGTTATAATGAAAAATTAGATATTATGGAGGATTTTGATTTCGTGAAAAGAATCAGAAAAAAAAGACTTCCATACACAATTGTTAAAAATAGAGCCACAGTTTCTTCAAGAAAGTATGTGCATCGGTCTTGGTTAAAAGTAAATTTTGCTAATTTAATCGCTTTTTTAATGTTTAAAATGGACATGGATTCTTTAAAAATCAAAAATGTATATCAAAGAATTTTAGGCTAAAGTGTAAGATACGTGATGCCACTTTCTGTACAAATCATTATGCCACATTGAACCACAAGCTATCCGTGCAACCTGACTCTCCATGGTAATTCAAGCTTATTTCTTCTCCAGCTTTTATATCTTTTATGGCTACTACATCAATGGTGTCATTGTCCAAATCTAATATAAAATTGGCATTAGGAAAGGTTTTATGATTATATAAACTTCCAAAACCTAAAGCAATGGCGCAGTCTTCAAGATGCTCACCCCACAAAAAATAATAGTCATGCAATACAGTTTTATGAATAATAGGAAGTTGGCTTTTGGGTATTTTTATAATGGGGCACACCTCTATTAAATCACCTTCACTAATATCGACAGCTGTGAATACACCTCTTCCTTTTCCTTCTTCTCTTTGTATATAAAGTCCAGGTATTTGATGCATAATTTAATATTTTTTTGTAAAATAAACACCTAATAAAATAGTACCCATACCCAAAAGTTGTAACATAGTAATGATTTCCCCATCCAAAATCCCCCAAATAACGACTACAAAGGGCATCAAATAAGTCACCATACTCCCGAAAACTGCACTTGTACGTTGCACCAAAATATAAAACAGAATACTCGACATCACCGTACCAAATAATGAAAGTGCCACCACTGAAAGCAAAGAATATATGGCAAAGTCATTAGCCATGAATTGATTTTTAACGCCTGAAAACATTAAAAACAACCAAATAGGTGGTCCGATAAGAAAAAAAGACATGGCAGAAATGAGAATAGGCTTCGTTTTGCTAAAAAAACCTTGAACCATATTGACACTCAGCGCATAACAAACCGTCGCTATAATGGCTAAAAAACCATACATCGGATTGCCTCCAAATTGCGAATTATGAGCAGCAAATATAATCACCACAGCCCCAATGAAACCCAAAAAGACCCCTATCATTTTTAATTTGTTGAATCTCAACTTAAATAAAAATATTCCTAACAATAACGTCCATATAGGTGTCATACTATTGAGCAAACCCGCCACTGAGCTAGTGATTTCTGTCTGGGCGTATGCAAAGAGAAAAGCTGGAATTCCACTTCCTGTTAAACCAATTAAAATAAATTTTTTCCATTGCGACCAGTCTATTTCCTTCCTAAAATACAATATAAAAGGTGCAAAAGCCACAGAACTGATAGCAATGCGCAATGCTCCTACTGTCGGAGCATCAAAAGTGACCAAGGCTTTTTTTATTAATATAAACGAACAGCCCCACACCAAACTTAAAAAGATGAGAATCACCCAATCTTTTCTATTTCCCGCTACCTCTTGCATCGTATTTTATTTCCTATTTTATGGTAAAAAAGATGCAAAGAAACGAATATGATTTCTTTCTGTTTCAAAAAAGTAGAAAAATAATAATAAATTTTATTGTTTTATAAATTTGTTGATAATTTGTATTTTAAATATAGAAATAATTAACCATACAAAAAAAAATACTTTTCTATATAAAATATTTTCAAAAAAACTATCTCTCATTAGCTAATATTCCGTAACTTAAACCCTTGAAAACAATCCCACTAGATTTTTAGACTGTTTTCTATTCATATTTTATTAACTAAATAAACCTTTTTTCAATGAGTGTAGAAACAAAAAACATCAGGAATGTAGTCCTTCTGGGCCATTCCGGGTCAGGGAAAACATCTCTGTCCGAAGCCATGCTTTTAGAGTCAGGTGCCGTCAATAGAATGGGAACAGTAGAAGGAGGCAATACCATGTCAGATTATACTTCTATTGAACAAGAAAGAGGAAACTCACTTTTCTCATCTCTATTGCACGTCAAATGGAGGAATTGTAAAATCAACATTTTAGATACCCCAGGTTTTGATGATTTTATAGGAGAAGTGGTATGTTCTATGAAAGTAGCTGACACAGCTATTATGGTTCTTAATTCTGCACATGGTGTAGAAGTAGGTACTGAGATTTTGTGGGATTATGTACAAGATTTTAAAACCCCCACGCTTTTTGTCATTAATCAAATAGATCACGAGAAATCAGATTTTGATACCACACTAGAACAAACCATCCAAAGATTTGGCAATAAAGTCATTCCAATACAATATCCACTGAACCAAGGAAAAGATTTCAATTCTATAATTGATGCCTTACGAATGGTGATGTATGTTTTTGGACCTAACGGTGGCAAACCAGAAAAACATCCTATTCCAGAGTCTGAAATGGAGCGAGCTAAAGCTATGCACAACACCTTAGTAGAAGCTGCTGCCGAAAACGAAGAAGGATTAATGGACAAATACTTTGAAGAAGGTACGCTGAGTGAAGATGATTTAGCCCAAGGATTGAGAATTGCACTGTCACACCAACAAATATTTCCTGTGTTTTGCTGTTCTGCCACTCAAGACAAAGGCAGTGGAAGAGTGATGGGTTTCATCAACGACATTGCGCCATCACCCGCTGATGTACCCGCATATACTTTGACAAACGGCTCTTCAGCCACTTATGACAACTCCAAACCTACAAGTCTATTTATTTATAAAACAATTACCGAACCACAGGTAGGTCTTGTGAGTTATTTTAAAGTATATTCTGGAAAGATAAAAAATGGTGACGAACTCATAAATTCCAAAAATGGCGGACATGAACGCATATCTCAAGTCTATGAATCGGAAGGAAAAGTAAGAAATACCATAGATTATCTACAAGCTGGTGATATTGGCGTCACTTTAAAACTTAAAAATTCACATACCAATAATACTCTGTACAGCAAAGGACATGAAACCGTTATCGAGCCCATTCATTTTCCTTCGCCTCGTATTAGGACAGCAGTTATTCCCCCCAACAAATCTGACATGGAAAAACTCATGAAAGCTCTTCACTTAATCGAAGAAGAAGACCCAACCTTAGTCCTCGAACAATCGGCTACACTCAAACAGACTATCTTGCATGGACAGGGTCAATTACATCTTGATATAATAAAATACAGAGTGGAAAAAACCCATGGGATATCGATGTCATATGAAGAACCCAAAATACCTTATCGAGAGACCATAACGCGTGAAGCCAATGAAGTTTATAGACACAAAAAACAAAGTGGTGGCGCTGGACAATTTGGAGAGGTTCATATGCGTATTGAACCCTACTACGAAGGCATGCCAGATCCTAATGGGCTCTCAGTCAGAAACGTAGAAGTAGAGCCTTTGCCATGGGGCGGAAAATTAGCCTTTTATTGGTGTATAGTAGGTGGAACTGTAGATGCTAAATATTCTAACGCCATCAAAAAAGGTATTATGCAAAAAATGGTAGAAGGCCCACTTACTGGCTCCAACTGTCAAGACATCCGTGTATGTATATATGATGGTAAAATGCACCCTGTGGACTCCAATGATATGGCCTTTATGCTCGCTTCTATTGGCGCATTTAAAGCCGCCTTTAAAAACGCCTCTCCCCAAATACTTGAACCTATCGACGAAGTCATCATCACTTGTGAAGACAATGCCATGGGAGATATTATGGGCGACTTACAAACTAGAAGAGCCATGATTATGGGCATGGACTCCGACGGTCATTACCAAAAAATCACAGCAAGAGTTCCACTAGCCGAGCTTTATCAATATTCTTCTTCACTCAGGTCTCTGTCTCAAGGCAAGGCCAAATTTACTCGTAGATTTTTAGAATATGTCCCCGTAACCCCTGATATTCAAGCGCGCCTCATCTCTGAACACAAAGAAGAGGAAGAACACCATTAATTCAGTTGAAAAGGTTCGGACCACACACTCGAACCTTTTCCTTTTTTCCAATAGTAGTAATAATTTAGAGTAGTTTCAAGACATTCCATAGGTATAATTATGCAACAAATAAAATTTATCAAATGAAAAAAGTTTTTTATTTTCTTCTTTTTTTAAGTTCAATGTGTAGTATTCATGCACAAATTAAATACAGCAGTAAAATAGAAGGTAGTTCACTATTATTTTTAGGTCATACAATATTGGTGAAAATTGGAAAGGGTACTATTTAGAAAGAGAAAATGGCTGGTCCCTTTCGGTGAGTAATGGAATAAAATTTTCACAAAATTTTTATGCTGGAATAGGATTAAGCTACCTCAATTTCAAAGGCATTCAAGGCGTAGCTTACTATTTGGATACTGAAATATTAACTAGTCCAAAAAGGTTTTCATATCTCATAAATGTTCACATAGGTAGGACTCATGTATGGAATTCCTATGCCGGCGGTACAGGTACTGGTTTATTTCAATTATCTTTGGGTGGACAATATAAACTAACAGAAAAATTGTCCCTGTACACAAAAGTGGGCATTATGTTGACACAACAATCAGCACTAATACCCATTACATTAGGTATTAGATTATAGATGTTTAGGCTTAATAAAAAGGGAATATTATACAGTGAAATATAGAAAAATCTACATCCACCTCATACCCTTAACAAAATAAGTGAAAAAAGGAGGCAACATTACCCAAAACCATTCAGGCTTAAATATGAGAAATAAAAATATACCTACCAAAGAAATTAATGTGTATAACCAATATGTTTTTACTGAATCTGATGCTGAAGTCATGTTATTATTTTAAAAATTATTATTTAGTTTGCCATAACAAAGCGCAAAATTAGATGTTTTACAGCTATAAACAAAAAAATAACTAAATATCTTGTTGAATTGTCAAAAAAAATATCCTGCAAAGCTCCTTTTATATGGAGAATATACTGTCACCAAAGGCGGTTCTGCCTTAGCTATTCCTCTTCAAAACAATTATGCTCAATGGCAATCTCGCTTTACTGAAGGCCAACTTCAAACATCCGGAATAAACTTTATGCTGGATTATTTAATATCATCTGATGAAGGAAGGGAAATCATAGATACTCAAAAATTAGAAACGAGCCTCAACGATGGGTGGTACTTAAATTCAAATATTCCCCAAGGATATGGATTAGGCTCAAGTGGAAGTGTGGTGGCAGCAGTATATGAAGAGTTTTGTAAAAACAAGGCCGAAGACTTGCTTGTGTTAAAAAAAGAATTGTCATTTATTGAAAATGCATTTCATGGAAATAGTTCAGGTATAGATCCTTTAGTATCTTATCTCAATTCAAGTATAAAAATTTCAGAAAACGGTACAATAAGCCCAATAATTCTGGACATAAAACCCTTAGGCTTTTTTATGATAGACACTGGCGTATCTAGAAAAACTACACCTTTTGTACAACTTTTTGAAGAAAAAATAAAAAATGAAAAGGACTTTTTCACCCTGCTCATTGGTCTTAAGGCATTGAATGACACAGCTATTGAATGCACTTTGAATGGAGAAAAAAACGACCTTTGGATGAGCATGTGCCACATTAGTGCATTCCAGCTTAACTACTTCAATGAAATGATTTTGCCAGAATGGAGCGCTCTATGGAGTATGGGCCTGACATCACAAGAATTTGCCTTAAAAATATGTGGAGCTGGTGGTGGCGGAATGATTTTAGGCATGTACAATCCCCATCTTACAAATAAAAAGATATTCAAAAACATCGAAATTATCAATTTGTAAGCTTAGTTTTCAAACATTATCCCTTGCTTTAATGTTGAGTTAGTTTAATAAATATAAATAGTTATGAAATTTAAAATGTTATTCGTTAGCGCATTAGTTTTTTCAGGTTTGGTATTGACTTCTTGTAAAAAAGATGAAGTGGATTCAACAAAACCCATAATCACCATCACTTCTCCAGCTAAAGGCTCAGAATTAGAACGTGGCAAAACATATCCAGTCATTGGAACTGTGACAGATGATACAGAATTGGCAGAAATAGTAGTGGGTAATATAGTTATCACACAATTTGACACACCACAATCACATGAAATAAAAAATATAAGTTTGCCCATAGATTCCACCCGAATGCCTGGAGGAGGTACTTTTGTAGTAACTGCCAAAGATAAAGCAGGCAATTTAGCCACAGAGAACATTAACTTTACTATAAAATAGTCATTCTTTGTTGGATATTGGGCGTAAAGACATAGAATTAATAATAAAGATACTGCATGATGCTGGAAAAGTTATCATGCAGTATTATATTGATGATAACTACAACGCTCAAAAAAAAAGTGACAACTCACCCATTACCTCCGCGGATTTAGATTCTGATAAAATTATCACGTCAGGATTAAGAAAGTTATTTCCCTACACGCCCATTATATCTGAAGAATCCGGTAGTCATGATTACAATGACAGAAAAAACCATAAAGAACTCTGGTTACTAGACCCATTAGATGGTACAAGAGAATTTGTAAATAAAACTGGTGATTTCAGTATCAATCTAGCACTCATTAATGACCAAAAACCAATTTTAGGTATCATTTATATCCCATTAACCCATGAAGTTTACGTAGGTCTGAAAGGAAAAGGAAGTTATAGAATTTCTTCTAAAGGGGAAAAGAGAAATCTCTCTGTCAATAGTTTTTCTCTTTCGCAACCGGGCGTGCGAATTGTGACAAGTCGGCATCATCTTGATCAGCACACACAACATTCTATCAACCAACTCAATAACCCAAAAATTATAGCCGCTGGAGGAGCACTCAAATTTCTTAAAATTGCCTCTGGAGAAGCTGATTATTATCCCAGAATGATTTCCATAATGGAATGGGACACCGCTGCTGGACAAATTATCATAGAAGAAGCAGGCGGGCAATTGATTGATATTGAGACATCAAAACCCTTGATCTACAATAAGCCTAATTTAAAAAATCCATATTTTTTGGCCTCTGGTAAAATTTATTAGATGATTTCCAATACTTACAGTGCAGTTATTATTGCAAAAAATGAAGATAGAACTATTGGCCAATGTATCCAATGTTTAAAAGAAATTACAGAAGATATTATTGTTGTTCTTGATGACAGATCCAATGACCAAACTGAAGAAATCTGTACCCATTTAGGTGCAAAAATCTACAAAACACCCTGGAGAGGCTACTCAGCCAACAAAAACTTTGGAGTTGACAAGGCTCAAAACAATTGGATATTATGTATGGACGCCGATGAATTGCTCAATAATAAACTTATAGAATCTATTCAAAATCTTAAGTTGGAAGAAGATTGTGCTTATAAATTCAACATTCAGACATATTTTGGCGATTATCCAGTAAAACATTGTGGTTGGTTTCCAGATTGGAACATCAGACTTTTCAATAAAACCCAAATGCGCTGGAATGACAATCAAGTACATGAAAAACTTGAGTCAAAAATACCTTTGAGAGAAAAAAAAGTTGAGGGTTTAGTCCAACATTTAAGCTTCAAAGACGAAGCTCACATGAAAGAAAAATTTGACTATTATGCAAAACTCAGAGCTGAAGAATGGATAAGACAAGGAAAAAAACCACCACTTTTGAAAAGAATTGTCGGTCCTGAATTCAGATTTTTTAGAACATTGATATTAAAAAGAGGCCTACTAGATGGCCATTATGGATATATCATAGCCAAAAATGAATATATCTTAAAACAAAAAGAATTGAAATATTGGAAGGCTTTAGCTTCTCGTTAAGAATGGTGGAGAAGGGGTGGAATATTACATTGAGAAATTGGCTTTAATTGAATAGATAAGTATTATGATTAAAAACAAATAACCTTTCAGAAATATGCTATACATTTGATCTTATCACCCTATCTTTCTAAAAACAATCCATAATATTTTGCCATCACAAAAAATATCTTTTACTTTACACCTTTAATCAATAAGAAACTTTAAAATCAATGACCAAATTAGCTTTACATTGGAAGATTTTGATAGGGATGGTGTTAGGGGTCGTCTTTGGAGTGGTGGCCACTTATTTTGATGCACAAGTATTTGTAACTCATTGGATAAAACCTTGGGGCACGATATTCATCAACCTCCTCAAGCTTATTGCTATTCCACTCATACTAGTATCATTAATCAAGGGAATAGTAGATTTGCACGACATCAGTAAATTTAAAACTATGGGACTTCGCACATTTGCTCTTTATATTCTCAGCACCATCATTGCCATTTCTATTGGTCTATCTGTAGTCAATATCATTCAACCGGGCAATAGTGTCAGCGAACAAACTATTTCTGACCTTACTTTGCAATACAGTGATGTGAGCCAGACAAAAATAAAGACAGCAGAAACTACTCAATCCACAGGACCTTTACAATTTGTCATCGACATAGTACCTGACAATATTTTTGGGGCAGCAAGTAGCAATGGCAACATGCTACAAGTGATCTTTTTTGCTATATTTTTTGGAATAGCCCTATTATTGGTGGACAAAAAAATTGGCCAGCCGGTCTCCGACTTCTTCACGGGAGTCAATGAAGTCATCATGAAAATGGTGGACATGATCATGATGATGGCCCCATATGCAGTTTTTGCATTGTTGGCGGGATTGATCACAGACATCAACAATCCAGACATCTTTGTTGCTTTAGGTTGGTATGTGTTGTCTGTCTTATTAGGTTTGATTATTATGATGGGGTTATATCTGATAGTCGCCTCATCTTATGCAAAAATTTCCCCAAAAAGATTTTTAGATGGCATGCTTCCTGCTCAACTTTTAGCTTTTTCAACAAGTTCAAGTGCTGCAACACTACCCGTAACTATGGAAAGAGTAGAAGAGCATCTGGGCGTCGAAAAAGAGGTGACCAGCTTCGTGTGTCCTTTAGGAGCAACTGTCAATATGGATGGAACCAGCCTTTATCAAGCTGTAGCAGCTGTTTTTATATGCGAAGCTATGAATTTTGGCCTGAGTTTTACCGACCAATTGACTATAGTTTTAACGGCACTTTTAGCCTCTATTGGTTCTGCGGCTGTGCCAGGCGCTGGATTGATCATGCTCGTTATTGTCTTAGAGTCTGTGGGACTACCCAAAGAGAGTATGGCCATCGGCATTGCTTTAGTTTTTGCTGTGGACAGACCTTTAGATATGTGTCGCACTATTATTAATGTTACGGGTGATGCCACGGTAGCCCTCATTATAGGAAAATCATTAAATAAAATAGGTCCGCCCAAACCTCGCAATTTGGGTGACCATTATGTAGCACAAAACTAAAATTATCATGCAATACTTTTCACTTTTGATTTTGGCTTTAATTTTTTTATTACCTTCTTGTAATGACAGTAAAATGGCAGCCGATTCATCTCAAAATACCCACATAGCTCAGGACTCAACTCAATATGAGTTTTGGAAAAACCTATCTTCGCTCTGTGGCCAATCCTTTGAAGGCTCTATTGTAGCTGGACCACCCAATGATACACTTTTTGAAAACAAAAGATTATTGATGCATGTTAGAACTTGTGGTGAAAATGTAATAAAAATTCCGTTTTTTGTGGGTAATGATAGCTCACGGACTTGGGTTTTTACAAGAACAAATGATAAAATAAGCTTAAAACATGACCATAGACACGAAGATGGTACACCTGATGAAGTCACTATGTATGGAGGTAACTCTTCCCACTCTGGCAGCTCTAATTTACAATATTTTCCAGCTGACCAAGAAACAGCAGACATTATTCCTGCGGCCATGGGCAATATATGGTGGATAGAAATAATCAATGAAAAAA
>CAZBCV010000044.1:0-7322 GCA_964490495.1 uncultured Aureispira sp.
GTCTGAGAGGAGCTTCATCCATGATATCATCGTGGAGTAAGGTGAAATTATGAAAAACTTCTACGGCGAGTGCTACTTTTAGTGCATTTTCTGCGTCGCCATAAAGTCCTGCTCCTAAAAGGGCAAAAATTGGCCTTAATCTCTTTCCACCCAAAGATAAAATATAATCAGCCGGCTCATAGAGATTTATGGGTTCCCGTGTCATTGGGTGTTTTTCCAAATATTTATTAAAAAGTGCGCTATATTGAGCTATAACTTGTGACATGTGATTAATTAATTTTAAATTTGACGTATTTTATTTTCCTGCCAATGGCCAAATGTGACTTTTCGTAGTAGGTTTTATAAGCCAATTCTGGAAAGTCGAGGGCGTCTTGATAAATATCGTCTTTTGTATAAAGAAGGGTCGCACCTTTGTATTGTTGGAGCGTATTCAATGTGAACTCATAAAGCGTAGGGTCATCGGTTTTTAAATGAATGATGGCGCCTGGCTTGATGATTTTTTGGTATCTATCTAAAAACTTAGCGCTTGTGAGTCTTCTATTTTCCTTACTTTCCCTTAAAAAAGGGTCTGGAAAGGTTATCCAAATTTCATCTACTTCATTTTCAGCGAAAAAGAGGGTGATTTGCTCAATTCGTGTTCTTAAAAAAGCAGCATTGTTCAATTGGTTTTCTAGGGCATAAGTTGCGCCTTTCCATATGCGTGCCCCTTTGACATCAACCCCTATAAAATTTTTGTTTGGGTAGGCTTCGGCCAAAGCCACAGTATATTCTCCCCTGCCACAAGCCAATTCCAAAACTAAAGGATATTGGTTATTGAAATGAGAAGACAACCATTGACCTTTCATATCTACCTCAGTATCTTTATCCAACAGAAGTTTTGGAAACTTAGGGTCATAGTTTTCATATACATTGGGAAATGTCAAAAGATCACCAAACTTTTTTAATTTGTTTTTGCCCATGAAGATTGGCTTTAATTATTTTGTGGCAAAACTAATACTTTATATAAAAAGAAAAGACATATTTTGAGTTGAAAATTGGAAACTGCCCCTTTTAGGACGTTATTATTGAAATATAAAGCGGAAGAACCACCAATTTAAAAAAAAATATTTACTGAGAATGACCCAATAGCCTTTTATAGTATTGAACCAAAATGACTGAATCAAAAAGTATAGGATCAAATGTAGAATTATGAAAATTGAATGTTATGTGTGTAAAATATTTGTTCTTTTCCAAAAAATTGTCTAATAATTCAATAAATTTTTGCGCATCCCATCCCACCTCATGAATAATTGCCATATCCATCACAACCATAGGGCGTTCTAAAAAATCGTATTTTTTTTCCTCATTAAAATTGTACATATAATAAGGAAAACCTGTCCCACATCTGAAGCCGGTTTTGTTACGATAACCCATAGAAGAATCAGTTTGGATATTTAAATTATCCAATATTTGACCAGTTTGAGACATATCATATCGCAAAAAATGCTGTCGTGAGTGACTTATGTTTTGTCCTAATACTTGCTCTAAACGATTTTTTTCTTTTTCCATCATATTTTCATCGGTACACGACAAATAGCTAGGATGAATCCCAAAAGTATATCCTTGTTGGCGCGCCAAATCATAAATGGGTTGACATTGAAAATCTTGGATGCGAAAAAAATTTTCATATTGAGTGCGCCCACCAGAAAGAAAATATATAAACCTATCCACTATCTTGGGATGTGTGGTCACCAATAGCCAACTAAAAGTATCGTAAGGGTCGGGCATTTTATTGAATTTTATATCACAATATGTTTTCAATAATTTTCCTAAACCTCTTAATTTGTTTTTTTGATACAAACCTATATTGGCTATGGCTCTTAAAAATTTATAAAAAGAAGGAAGTCTCCTTATAGCATCTATATCGTGTGTGAGAGTATATTTTGTCTCAATTTTGATAGGTTCTAAACCTAAATATTTGTACAAAACAAATACCAAATGATCTACAACAGGCGTATCTTGCAAGGAATTTTTGACCAAAAACTGAAGGTCTGATTTCATCATTCCATGTTGATCGGTATCATCAGAAGTACAATTCCACTCTTCATACCTAGATATGTGATAAAAGATGGTTTGAAAAATATCGATAGAAAAGCCAATATCTTCTTTTGGACCAAACCCATGAACAACCCTATCGAACATCACTAGAGATTTGTGGTGCGGTAAATTTTCATATTGAGTACTAAATACAAATGGGACAAAAGGAATATAGTTTGGGCTATTTTTGTCACCATAACCCACTACTACATCATGCGAGCCTTCATCTAATGACCAAATTACATTGAGCGGACTACAAGGGTGATTTTGAATGAAGTCGAGAGTGTATTGGAGGCGATGCTTCAATATGTCATTAGAAATAGATGGACAATCAACGAATACCTTTATCATAATAGTTTTTTAAACGATAAAGTGAATCCCAAAATATATTCTTAGCTTTATATATACGCAAAAAGGGTGTCAATTCTCCTCCAAAACCCGCAAACAAATCAAATAAAGACTCTAACATACTACCTTCAAAATCAAATTTTTTGACTTGTGACTGTACTTCTAAAATGGAGTGAAATATAGCCAATGGTACTGCACCGTTGTATCTTGTTTGTGGATCTGAACCCACCATCATCATGAATGCTGTGTCACCATCAATAATTATGTACGTAGCTGCATGAATATGACCATTAGCGTCTTTGACCACTATGATTTTTCGACTTCTGTGCTTCTGAATAGCATCATCTAAATTATAAAACATACTCCGTGACAAGGCCATGTGAAGGCCTTTACCGGCAAGGATACCAAAAACCAAATCATACAACACTTCTCTATCATCAGAAATCAATGGAACTAAATCTCGCGAAGCTTTATTAATTTTATTCCTGATGTTGGTAGCGACCTGACCCAAATTCCAATTTTTCAGCTCATTAATAATAAAAGTATATCTTATGGTCGGTGTAAATTTCTTCCAATAAAATGGTAAGGCATTTGTAAAATTTGGATGAAAAGATTGAGTATAAAGCGTATAATCGTGTTGACCTTGACTTATGAGATATTCAATAATTGACTTTGTTTTTTTTGTTTTTGTCTCAGCTTTAGAAGTATTAAGATCCATTATCCAAATCCCAGAATAAGGAGTCAAAGGAGGCATAATTATACCTTTTCTGCCATATTTTTTAGTCTTAAAATACACCCAAAATCCAGCAATATTCCCATCTCCTTCTTCATATAGCGCTACATCCCAACTGCCTCGCACACAGACAGCATCCAAATACCAGGGTTGAAAAAATATGGGGATATCTGTCCCAGATTTTTCAGTCAACTCAATATATTTCTTTTTGGCCTCTATGATTGGTTATTTTTTGAATTTTTAATAATAATGTTTTTGATTCGACTTTATTATACATTCGAACCGAACATCTTAAACCCACAAACATAAAATAATACTGTATTGTTTGGACAAAGCCGTTAAAGGCTTGTTCGCCACTAAAAAATAATCTTTGGCAAAGGTCAGCTTTACTGAGGTAGCACCAAAATAAAAGAGCGCAATGAAATGACTCTTTGCGCTCTTTTAAATATAAGCTAAAAATCTAAAATGATAATCAACATTATCTAATCAAGGTCACGTTACCTCTCTTAACAAATGAGTCACCACTGATACATGTAGCTTGTAAATAATAAGCATAAGCATCAGGGGCGCAATCCTTATCTTGGAATGTACCATCCCACCCTTCATTGATATTGTTTGTTCTAAAAACTTCCTGGCCCCATCTATTAAAAATCACCAAGGTCATTTCAGTGATTACTGGAGATTTCACTAACAATAAATCATTGAAAGTATCATTGTTGGGTGTAAATACATTGGGAAGATATTCGTCACCGTCTGTACAAGTAATAGTTCGGACATTGATAGTAATTTGAGCAACTCCAGTGCAGCCATTAGCGTCAGTAGCTGTGACTGTATATGTAGTAGTACTCAAAGGCTCTACTTCGATAGACGAGCCAATTTGTCCATTATCCCATACATAAGTTGTCCCACTTTGAGGATTTCTTATATTTATTGTGGTAGTCGTACCTTGTGCAATCTCCACATTAGGATCTGTAAAATTGATGACCACTGCTGGAGAAACATTAGGCACATATGAAAACTCTCTACTACAACCCGTCGTCTTATCTGTAATTACGACTGTCAATGTTTGTCCTGCACCAATATTGATGGTAGGTGATGCAGTATTTCCTCCGGCTACAATGACATTAGAAGGTCCCCACTCAAAATCGTAATTTTCTGGTCCTTCTATGACTACATTAACGTTAGATTCCTGGCCTTCGCAAGCTGCACCTTCAAAACTTGCAATAATAGGCTGAGTTAAATCTGCTGTAAATTCTATGGTTTGTTGACATCCGGTGCTTTTCTCAGTAATCACCACAACATATTTCTTATCAGCTAAGGCTTCGAAAAATGCCATATTCGTGCCATCTCCACTGATTATACAATCTTTGGGCTCCCAATCAAAAGTAAAATCACTGGAGTTAGCTACCTGAACTTCGGCTACAAACTGCTCTCCAATACATATCACTTGAGGTCTAGTGGTGACAGACAACATGAGATTGCTGATGGCTATTGTGATTTGGATATCATCTGTACATCCATCTGGACTTGTTCCTAAGACAGTTAAAACTGTATTTTCGTTGGCTACAAAATTGATAGTTGGAGTTCTACCTATGGTATCACCTTGACTGTTCAACCACACAAAGGTAGTACCCATTAAATTAGCACTCACCGATAAATCTATTTCTTGGCCCTGACAAGCGATTACATTAGGTGTCGTATTCAATAAAAGTTTTTCAGGCACTTCTACTAAAAAAGTCACTTTATCAAATGGACAAATATCTACCAAATGCGTAAGTGTAACACTATAAACTCCAGGGTTAGAATAGTTATAACAAGTTTCTGCTAAGTTGGAAACATTATTAGGGTTGCCAACATCTCCAAAATTCCACTGGATTTCACCAGTATAATTACCTAAAATATCAAAACATACAGTTCCTTCATTACAATTAGTCAATGTAAATTGTGGGAATACGGTACTATCGCTCAATTGTGGAACTTCAATGGTCTTAATTATTGGGTCAAAAGGACAATTAGAAACCGGATTGGACAATGTAACTTGGTAAGCGCCTCCATTTTCATAAGTAAAGCAGGGCGTTTTGAGTATTGACGTATCAACGGCCAATCCTGAACCAAAAGTCCACTGCACTTGTCCACTATAAACACCTGATATTTCGAAGCACATAGTATGATCTTCACATGACTTTAATGTTGCAGAAAAATCTATGTCTTTGACTTCGATAAATAAAATAGTGATTTCTATATCCTTAGAACAACCAAATTGGTTAATGATTTGGCCATTGATTTTAATAGAATCCATATCTTCAGGCAATGAAGTAATGCGCATAGTGTCATTAGAAATGGAAAGCACATGTGGGTCATTAAAATTATAAGTTATCGTGTGGTTTGGCCATAAGTTTTCAAAAACAACAATTCCTTGTCCTCCTCTACAAATAAATGAAGGATTTTCAAAATCAACATCAGGTGTTTGATTCGTCACATTGATATGATTGATAACATCTCCACATCCATCAGGACTTACAGATCTAACAAAAAAATCTTGAGACCTCTGTGTCAATGTGAAATTTAAAGAATCTTTGTTGGAAATAATATTGGTAAATAATGAATCAGTGGCCCATTCAAATGTTCCATAGCCTCCAGATGCCACTAAAGATATATTGTTTTCACATACATTTTCTGGACCGTCAATAACTAAAGGATTGGGCGTTCGGAAAATATCAGTCGTGATTGTGCCTGTGAACTCACAGCCCTCTTGATTCAAAACAGTTACGGTATATGATGTAGGCAAAAGACCTATGATTTTAGGATTTTTTGGGTCTGTTAAATCTATACCTGAGGAAGGCTCAAAACTATAAACATAACCCAAAGAAGTGTCTCTCACAATATTGAGGGTATCTCCTAAGCAAATTGTAAAAGACGTATCAATCAAGTTTAAATCTTTGATATTGCTTCCCTCTCTAGCCACTATTTGTTTGCTAATTATAGTGTCACACGCACCCGTCGAAGATCTTGCTAACAGCCTCACTGTATATTCACCTGCAGTAGAATACCTAAATGTAGGATTTACTTCCGTAGAAATAAAAGTAGGATCAGCTGAAGGAAAATTAAAATTCC
Organism: uncultured Aureispira sp.; assembly: GCA_964490495.1. Taxonomy (GTDB): domain Bacteria; phylum Bacteroidota; class Bacteroidia; order Chitinophagales; family Saprospiraceae; genus OLB9. Next base: position 6,272 of record CAZBCV010000044.1, read on the forward strand.
ATTCAAAAGAAGAAGCTCCTATTAAATTATTTGTAAAAACCACTTCAAGGCTATCACAAATATTATTTTCAGCCACAAAATCACCCTTTATTCCATCGGCACATATTACTACATTGTATTGAAAATTTCTTCTAACGGTAGAAAGTAATCTTCCATCTCTATACTCTTCGATGCATACACCTATGAGGTATTGGCCTACTGCATCGGGAGTAGCGGTTATTAGTCCTGTTTCAGCGTTGACCATCAATGGTGTTCCCCCCATAAAATTGTTTATACTATATCCATTGGCAAATTCTATTTCTGAAAACGGTGGAGGAAATGAAGGCTGTGGCTGTGGATTATTAAGTGTAGCACCACTAAAGGGCTTACATACTTTATAGACTAGTGAATCTCTATCCGAATCCACGGCCGGATGGTCAAAAACAAGAGGCCTATTAGCGCATATATATACTTCGGGCCATTGTGTAAATGTCGGGGAAGAGTTTTTGGCTAAAAGTGCCTCTGGTGACAAAAATATCCACTCTGTCGTACCTACTTCAAGGGGGTTATCAATATTCCTTAAAGTCTGGTTTCTACAACATCTTTGATAAGAAATGATATATCCCGCATCTCTATAGATGAGTTTTGTAGTGGTTCGGTAAGTTGTGGTTTGTACACATACTGCATCACCAAAAAAACCACAATTAGACTCTATGGTGTTGCCTACGGTATCTGAGGCCATGAAGGGCACTCTTATTTCATCAATGAGTGTGTTGTCTTCTGGCTTAAAAATACTTATACTTGCAAATGGGTCGAAACCAACTTGACCAAAACGACAATCTCTTCTAAGATTCAAAGTGATTTCGTAATTGTTGTCCCCCAAATATCTATAAGTTATATCACCACCTATAATGTGAGTAGCTTGAATATCAGAACCCATAAGTAGGGTAAAGAAAATCAATAAAAAGCTAGAATATATATTTTTATATGTATTTGTCATCTTTATTATAATTTTACTTTTGATGAATTATTTGTAATTGACCTTAATTATTTCTACCCTTCTTTCTCTTGC
>CAZBCV010000044.1:7422-18832 GCA_964490495.1 uncultured Aureispira sp.
AGATCTTTTCTTATAATTCCTTTGGCATTTTTTGTATCAAAGGTGATGCTTTCACCAAAGTAGCCAGGTCTTTTTGCCTCTAATTTGTAATTTCTATCCGGTAAAACACTGAATTTAAAGTCATTAGCATTTTCATTTGTAAGCACTACAACTTGTTGCGAACCATCAGTCAAATCTGTTAAAGTCACTGTGGCACCAATAAGATTCGCTCTTGTTTCTTTATCAAATGTAAAAACTTCCAATCTTAAATCTGGCTCTAAATAAAGTTTTTTTGTGATCTGCTTGTCATTAGAAGAAGGTGTGAATACTTCTGATGCCATAGTATAGCCGTCTTTAGTGGCGACCACTTTATAATTATTGTTTGGTTTTATTTTGAAAGTTTGCCTATTTTCATTAGTACCATTCAATATACATTCTAATTCTTTCCCTGTATCCGCATCTATCAAACAAATGCGGGTTCCCGTAAGATTGGACCCATCCGTTTTTAGTAAGGTCAACACATCTAAAATAATCAAAGGTTGTCTTTCTACAGAATATATGTCCATACAACACGCTTCATAACTATCATATTGTATGTCTTTTCCAGCTCTATTTGAAGTCAAATAACCGGTAGAACCATCAGGATTTAAAAAATAAAACATATCGTTCATGCTCGTATTGTAAGGCATTGGCAACAATTCAGGAATAGAATTTTGATTTTTTAATTCAAAAATATCAAATCCCCCTAAACCTTCTCTCCCATCTGTACTGAAGTAGAGAGTTTTTTCGGCAGAGTAATAGAAAGGAGATATTTCATCACTTTCTGTGTTGACAGATTTTAGATTGACAGCCGTTGCAAATGCACCATTGACAAGTGGACTCATATAAATATCTCGACCACCCATACCACCAGGTCTATCAGAAACGAAATAAAGGGCTTCTTTTCCTGTTGCCAAATCTTTTCCAATGCTGGGCTGTGTATTACTTGAACCTGCAAGATTGACATTTTCATTCAGTTTTGTTTCATTCGTAAACTGACCATTTTCAGTGACATCGCTGCTATATATTTGACAAGTCAAACTCCAGCCGTCTTTATAATCACAAACGCTGTAATAAACTTTTTTTCCATCTTCAGAAAAAGAAAAATGTGCCACTGACAAATCTCTATCATTAATAGATCCAGGGATGACGTAAGGCGCACCATCTGATTTTTTGACCATAGTTTTGGCCAATTGTTTATATCTTAAACTTTTACTTTTTGGCGTAAATCTCAAGGAACTAAAATACATGTTTCCTCCCATATCAGAAGCGGAATAATCCGCATCTTCAGAGTTGATGCCTTCACCCATTATATTCACTTTGGTGCCTTCTTCTGGCATTTGAGACGCAAATTTTTGAGCATTTTTTGCATGAGTCAATTTCTTTTTGGCCTCTGCAGTTGTTTCTGTATTAAGATTAGAGTATTCCGAAAGGTATAGATTGTACGATTGGATAGCCTCTGTATATCTACCTAAATAATGGTACATTTCCCCGAGGCGAAAGTGTGCATCTGGAAACTCCTCGCTTTTCAGTGTATTAAGAAGATAATCATATTTTTTTGATGCATAGCCATAGGCTTTGTGCATTCTGGCAGCTTCGGCTGTTTTAAAAACTATTTTGGCGTCTGTGGTATCAAACTTTAACAAATCATCATAATAGGCTACTGCCGCATGATAATTTTTCTCCATCATAGCTTTTTCTGCAGCTTCTAAAACTGCTTTTTTAGTTTGGGCCTGTAGCGCAAAGCTTCCTAAGACCAGAAATAATACTAATATTTTTATTTTTTGTATCATTATTTTTGTATTTTGATTATTGAAAATAAAATGCAATCATTATAGTATGTGGCAATTTTTATACTTAAATGGTTTTACATTTTTAATGATATATCTTAAATGTAATTCATAAGCTCCACGGCTTGTATTGAATCTATCATTAAAATCTGTTCGATCTAAGTCTAAATTCATACCCAAATACCAGCCTTGATATTGAAAAGCAAGAGTGGGAATGAAAGAACCCGATGTTCTATATCCTAAACCTAAGTGTATTTCGGTTTCTTTTCCTCTTTGTTGATTAACATGAATTTTACCCAAAGCCCCTAAAATAGTTTCATTATATTTTCTTTGTATTTGATGAAGAGCATGAATTTGGACATCAAATTTTTGAGTCAACTGAATATTGCCCTCTCCCGCCAAAGAAAATCTTCTTGGTAATTTAACATCATTTTCGCCTGCAAAAGAAACATTTGGCTCTATCAAATGATGAACACCTAAGCCTAAATTTAAATTAGTACGATGTGACTTTTGATATCTATAGTTGGCCCCAATTCCTGTCTCGAGGAAAGAAATACGTTCGGTATTCTGAAAACTTTCAAGACTAGGCAAAGAGGTATCAAAAGTTTCTCCATTCCATTGCCGATCCCATCTTAGACTTTCTGTATCAAAACCTCTACTATTAAAACCCACATTGAGACCTATACTCAATATATTTCTAGAATTGGCCGCATAATGAAGTGCCCCATTGAGGTTGAGTCCCAATAAATTCAATCGAGAATCTCCTTGTCTGTCATAATTGCCTTGCAATCCAAGGCCATAAAAAACTTTTTCACTACCAAAAGGCGTGTGTACCATATCCCACGACCCACTGAATGTTGTCCAAGGCACTGGCACAAACCTCCATTGGTCTCTGTAGCTCAAAATAAAACGGTGGTCACCATTAAAAACCCCTGTCAAAGCGGGATTTATATTCATAGGTGTGTTATAAAACTGGCTATAATGGATATCTTGTGCCGACAATGTCCAGCCATAAAGAACCATTAAAAGAATACTTGAAAAGCTAAAGTAACGGTGTTTCATATACAATAAATTTATAAAATTAATTTGTGTCAAATATTTTACATTCCTTTGGACGAATTCAAAATTTAAATATCACAATTCTGGGACAATTATACAAGTTTTTATCTGATATTCAGCAAAAAAAATATTTAATAAAAGATAAAATAAGTGAATACCCTTTCCATTATAAAGTATTTTTAGGAATACCCTTAATATTAATTACAACTTATAAAATCTTTTAAGAACTTCTAATGTATAATTATGGGTTTAAGTTAAAATTGTACTTATATTTGCGCCTTAATTAAATTTATATTAAAAAAAATAAAGTTTTGTATTATGGATTTAGCCATCAATCAATTAATTCAAGATGAATTAGACAGACAAACTCACGGGTTGGAACTTATCGCTTCAGAAAATTTTGTTTCAGAGGCTGTATTACAGGCATTAGGGAGCTGTTTGACTAATAAATATGCTGAAGGATATCCTGGAAAAAGATATTATGGAGGGTGTGAAATAGTAGATAAAATAGAACAACTAGCTATAGATAGGTTGTGTAAATTATTTGGTGCAGAATATGCCAATGTCCAACCCCATTCTGGTGCACAAGCTAATGCTGCTGTTTTTCTTGGTGTGCTAAAACCTGGAGATCCCATATTAGGTTTTGATCTTTCACATGGAGGACATTTATCTCATGGTTCTCCAGTAAATTTCTCCGGATTGGTTTATGATGCCCATTTTTATGGCGTGGAAGAGGATAGTGGATTGATAGATATGGACAAAGTAGCCACAAAGGCTAAAGAAGTGAAACCCAAATTGATAATATGCGGCGCTTCAGCTTATTCCAGAGATTGGAACTATAAAAAATTTAGAGAAATAGCAGATGAGGTAGGCGCATTATTACTTGCTGACATCGCCCATCCTGCTGGTTTAATAGCCAAAGGCAAACTCAACAACCCAATGCCGCACTGCCATATAGTTACATCTACTACGCACAAAACATTGAGAGGACCAAGAGGTGGGATAATAATGATGGGGAAAGATTTTGAAAATCCTTGGGGGCGAACTACAAAAAAAGGCGATAACATAATGATGTCCTCTGTTCTCAATAGTGCTGTTTTTCCGGGCATGCAAGGTGGACCATTAGAACATTGTATAGCTGCCAAGGCAGTGGCCTTTGGCGAAGCATTGAGTATAGATTTTACGACTTATACTGAACAAGTTATTTTGAATGCACAAGCAATGGCTAAAGGATTTGTGGATTTAGGCTATAAAATCATATCTGGTGGCACTGATAATCATTTGATGTTGATAGACCTAAGAAGTAAATTTCCCAACATTACGGGCAAAGAGGTAGAAAACCTCTTAGGCTCAGCCGACATTACCATTAACAAAAACATGGTGCCTTTCGATAGTCGTACACCTTTCACTACTTCTGGAATACGAATAGGCACTGCAGCGATTACCACAAGAGGGGTAAAAGAAAAAGAATGTGAACAAATAGTAGAATGGATAGATGATGCTATTTGTCGCAAAGACAATCTACAAGCTATCTTGGATATAAAAAATAAAGTCAACAAATTTATGGAAGACTTCCCTTTATATCATTAATCGGATATTTTTGCTATTTTATCCATTAAATGGTCATATTTTAGTGATGGCTTGAACTTGTTTTTAGTTAGTAACGTTCTTTAGGTATTGTTTCAAAAAAAATTAATTGATATGTTTATTATTTTAGGAATTATTATTGTTTTAGGGCTGGTATTAGTGTCAATGTACAACAAATTGGTGGCACTAAAAAATAGAGTATTGGAAGCATGGAGTGGCATAGATGTGCAACTCAAAAGAAGGTATGACCTTATACCCAATTTAGTCAACACCATAAAAGGATATGCAGCACATGAAAGTGGTACATTAGAAAAAGTAATTCAAGCTAGAAATATGGCGATGGCTGCTGGTGGTGGCAAAGACATAAACGGCCAAGTTCAAGCTGAGAACGCCCTTTCTGGCACTTTAAAGTCCCTTTTTGCACTTTCTGAAAACTATCCTGATCTCAAAGCTAATGCCAGTTTTCTTGATCTTCAGCAAAAGTTGAATGAAATTGAAGAAAACTTAGCCAATGCCCGAAGATATTATAATGCGCTGGTCAGAGACAATAACACGGCCATAGAAGCTTTTCCCACCAACTTGATAGCACAACAATTCAATTTTGAAAAATATGCTTTCTTCGAAATTGAAAACGATAGTGAAAGGAATAATCCTGTGGTACAGTTTTAGTTTAAAGAATCCAGCGCTATAATGATTATTATTTTATTATCATTATAGCGCTTTAGATCTACCAAAAAATCTATTCTTTTGATTTAAGAGTAGATTATTGACTTCTATTTAAAACATTATCATGAAATTTCACCCCTATTTAGGTATAATACTTCTGTCGATGATGTCTCTCGGACTAAGAGCAGAATATTTTGTCATCAACAACTACAATGTTGATATTAAAGTACAAGGCAGCGAAGGGATGTTTGAGGTTGTGGAAACAATAGAGGTAGATTTTTCTGAACCACGCCGCGGTATTTTTAGAGATATTGTAACACAACTCAACCTCAATGGGAAACTAGTGGATATTAAAATTTATGATATTAAGGTCAATCATAACTTTAAGGTAGAAAAATCACATAATTTTATTAAAATTAGGATAGGACACCCTGACAAATTTGTTTCGGGTATTCAGAAATACGAAATAAGATATAAAGTCAAAAAAGCTTTTGTATTTTGGGAAAATAGGACTGAATTTTATTGGAACATCATTGGCAATCAATGGCGTGTGCCTATAAAAAACATAACCTATACTGTCAAATTAGATGAAAATCTCCCTATGTCAGATAAAGACTTTAAAATCTATACAGGGGCTTTAGGTGCTCAAAACGAAGATGCTACTATAGAATATTTTATGGGTACATTTAGCGGCAAATCGCTTAGGAATTTCAATCCTAACGAGGGTTTGACACTGGCCATCAATCTTCCATTAGAATACATAAAGAGACCCTCAGATTATGAAATATGGATGGAAAAATACGGAAAAATGAGCTTAGGAGGGCTTTTATTTTTAATTATATCTGGGTTATTTTATAGAACATGGAGTAAATATGGCAAAGACTATCCTATAGTTCGAATGGTAAACTATACACCGCCAAAGGATATTACACCGGCAGAAGCAGGCATGCTCATAGACGAAAAAGCTGACAACGTTGATATCTTGTCTCTACTCCCTTATTGGGCACACAGAGGACACATAACCATAAGTGAAATTCCAATCAGCAAACGAAAAAATGACTATGAATTGACCAAAATCAAAGCATTGGGCGCTGACGCACATCCCTATGAAGAAATCATTTTTGAAGCACTTTTTGATAGACGAAATAAAGTCCGAGTCTCTGATTTAAAAGAAAAATTTTATGAACATCTCAAATCTGCAAAAATATCATTAAAAACGCATTTACAAAATTCAGGAGTTTTCTATCCTCTCTCAATAAAAATGCAAGTCACCACTTTTATTGCAGCATTTTTAGTGGGTATGTCAGCCATCGGATTGGGGCTTGTATTCAATTCTATTGCATTGGGATTGTTTTTGGGACTTGGTAGCTTAACTGGCTTTTTCTTTGCCAATTACATGCTGAAAAAAAATCAAAAAGGTGTCCACCTTTATCAAGAAATATTAGGTTTTAAAATGTTTGTTAAAGCAGCAGAAAAAGATAGATTAGAAAGGCTGCTCAAAGAAGACCCCAATTATTTTGAAAAAACACTACCTTATGCGATGATATTTGGTTATGCTAAAGAATGGAGTTCAAAGTTCGATGGTCTATTAGTAGAGCCACCTCAATGGTACATAACTCCAGGTGGATATTACCATGGGGCATTCATGCCTTCAAAATTTGGACAATCTTTTGACAACAGTATCACAGATATCCAAACCGTCTTTTCATCTGTTCCTGCTCCTTCTGGTGGTTCGGGTGGTGGCTTCTCTGGTGGTGGTGGATTTTCTGGCGGTGGGTTTGGGGGCGGAGGCGGCGGTAGTTGGTAAACCCATTATGCCTCGAGTCATTAAAACATTATTGGAAAGTGTCAAAATATTGATATTCAGAGATTTACATCTAAAACCTAACAAATAACAATAAATCTAGAAAAAGAATTATTTTTTATCACCCCTACGATGAAACATCAAATAATAAATTTTTGTAAAAAATGTGACATAATTAAAAAAAAAGTGTCATATTTGCGGTGTAAATTCTAAAATATCAAAGGAATACTATACATATTATTAATTGTTTTCACGTGTCACTCTTGTGTTGACACCCTACCGCTATTGCCTAAACCTTTGGTCAAAACTATCATTGCGGAATGCGAGCTAGAAGTCAACAGGCCTATAAATGCACGAATCTACTTTGGAGGCAATGCTAATGGATTAATACCTACACATATCCCTTTAAATGATACTTTTACATTTACTTTAGGATTGACTAATGTGGATGCTGCTTTCAAATTTAGACAAGAAGAAAACAATCCCTACAATTACATTATAAGACCCGAAGATTTAAAAATAGAAAATGGTAAGTCATATAGATTTACTGGCTCTGGTGATTTTACAACACTATTCTCTGAAATTGTTCGTATTCCTGAACCTATTTCAATAGACTCTATAAATATAAGCAAAATAATAACTTCCCCTACCGATAGACATTTTTATAATTGCACAGTTCAAATTGAGGGCAATCCAAGACAATTTGAGTTCATTCAAATATTAGTTGAAGGACTCAATGGAGAGGAAATTGAATATACATTTGAAGAGAATTTCAATTCTTACAAAAATTTAAAACATAAAAATGGATTTTTAGTAAACAATAAAGAGCTATTGTCTAATAGATTTAGTTTTCTAATTGCTGTTCCTAAAGACTACAATCACAAACAAGTGAATATAAAAGTAGGACATGCTACAGATGCATACTACTTTCATAATGCCTATCTCACTGATAATATATCAAGTCAGATCAACTCACAAAACCCTCCTATATATCCTATGAATATTGACACACCTTTTGGAAGAGGCATTTTTAGCGCTATCACAATGAATAGCCAAGTTGTAGAAATAGAATAAGGACTGTTTCAAAAGATAACTTGAGCTCTCAAAAAGAAATTTATGATATTTATTAAAAAATGTAACTAAAAAAACTCTTCAACTAAAATATACATAGAGTTAAAGTGATTTTATTTTAATCCAATTTTTTTAACCCATTCCTTTCCATTTATTATTTTTGAACTATTCAATGTGTTGGATATTTTTATAAATTTTAAAATATTTCAAATCTTTGTTCTGTATTTCTTTATAACTATTATCGTTCAACAACCAAGACGTATCGCATGCAGAATTCAGTATCAAATATGGAGGTAGATCATTAAAATTTTTAAGTTCATACTTATTCATTCTTTGCATGTAGGTATGCATGACAAAATCTTCCATCATCGCATCACAAACTCCAATGAGACTGCCTGATGGAATGATGGGTTTTAGAACTTCCAATTCAGAAATTATATCTTTTTCACGCCCATTTTTTCCAAAATTGTCAAAAGTAAGCCAAAGACCAAAAGCTAATACTACAACAAGTACTGAATTAAGTATAGTTTTATTTGCCACAAACATATTGTTTCTAGAAGCTACGGCCAAACTGGGAATACATAACATTAAAGCCGCAAAACTGAACATAGGCAAACCTGGTATAAGATATATTCCACTTTGTTTTGTGCTGATTAATATGGGTAAAGTAGCTGCAAAACCTAAAAGTATAAAAATGAAAGCATCTCTATATGGCAATGATATTTTATTTTTAATGGCATACCACTGAGACAACCCCACCACTACAAAAGTAGGAATAAGTTCAATAAATACCTTACCCATAATATAAAATCTTTGAAAACCCTCGAGCTTTATATCTTCTCTAGATCCAACGATAACTGCTTTCAACCGCTGCTCCCAATAAATTTTAAAATACTCTGCTGCTTCTGGAATCGTAAAATACATTAAAACAAAAGCTAAAATTGTTACACTTATTAATAAAAGTGTTGCTAAAATGGCTGCTTCAAATGTTGTATTCTTTTTTATCAACCAAGTTATTATAGGTACAGATAGTGGATATAATGCCACCGGGCCTTTGACCAATAGACCTAAAAAAATGACAATACCGGCACCCACAAAAAAATAGTATTTATTGTTAGAATCAGTATAAATTCCTTTAAATACTAAAGCTACAGCTGCTAAACAAAATGTCAGTAGCATATTGTCCATTAAATTATTAGTGTTACCCCACGAAACTACAGGCAGCAAATACCAAAAAAAAGGCAATAAATACCATTTTTTAGCTGTTTCGAGTGAATTTTTAAAATAACTTTGCCATACCCACTTCATCATCCAGATATTGGCCAAAAAAACTAGAACACCAAAGCTTTTTTCAGTCCACCAAGAATCACCCATAATCCTAAAGTATAAAGCCTGCAGCCAAAGCATAAGGGGAGGATTTTCATAATAATAAACAGGAAGATTCGGCACCCAATAAGTGGATGAAAAAAATGGTTTCCACCACTCACCTCTACCTTCTGCCATATTTCTAGCTATAGATGAATAAAGCAAGCCATCACCAAACATTCCCTTTTGAACTATTCGAGTCAAGAACATAAAGACAAGAATAGCAGCAATAAATAGCCTTTGGGTAGAAATATTTGTCATCATCTGACGCCACTGATTCATTCTATAATTTGAGTTGAATAAAGATACAAAAGTAAACTAATCTATGGACATATATTAAATTATTGAGAAAAAATAATTCTGGAATCCATTCTATTTGATGACTTGAAAGTACTATAACTTGTTTTCTTACCCGAAGTGTATTAAAAAATAAATGGCAAAGTGATAAAATGTCATTTCCCGAAGTAAAAACTTTAGATTTATAAAAAAGCCCCTAAGACATTCATCTATAGGGGCTTAAATTAATATTATAGAAATTCTAATTAACTATTAACCATTGAGAGCAGCAGCACCACCTACTATCTCTGACAACTCCTTAGTGATAGCCTCTTGACGGGCCTTGTTGTAATTGATTTTAAGAACTTTCATGAGTTCTTCTGCATTAGTAGTGGCATTGTCCATGGCTGTCATACGTGCGCCGTGCTCTGAAGCGTGTGTATCATACAAGAACTTTCTAAAAGAAGTGTGTAAGATGCTTGGTATCAAATCTATCAATAACTCCTCCTTTCCAGGTTCAAAAATATAATCTGATTTAGGCAACTTAGCCATTTCTTTAAGTTCGCTCAATTTGACTACTGGCAAGAAAGTAACAGTAGTGGGTTCTTGAACAGCCGCATTCTTAAACTGACTATAGCATACATCAATGATATCGTAAGTGCCCTCAGCAAAAGCCTCCATTAATGATTGTGAAGCTAATATCATATTGTCATAACTTAAATTAGAAAACAAATCGACATGATCAGTGATAAGTGTACAATCTGAATATTTTTTCTTCATGACATCATATCCTTTCTTTCCAACAAAAAGTATGGACACATTGCCTTCAGCCCTTTGACGACTAAAAACATTGTCAATTGTGTTCATGGCTTCTTTTATAATGTTTGTATTAAAAGCGCCACACAATCCTCTGCTAGAAGTGACAACGACAATACACACTTTATTGGGTTCTTTGATAACCGCATAGGGTGATTGGATGTCTCCATCTAGATTAGCCACAATATTCCTCAACATTTTGTTAAGCCTGTTGGCATAAGGACGCATTTGGGTGATGGCCGTCTGTGCTTTACGCAACTTTGCTGCCGAAACCATTTTCATGGCTTTGGTGATTTGTTGAGTGGACTGCACCGACTTGATACGTTCTCTTACTTCTTTTAATTTTCCGGACATGCCTTAAATTATTATTATTAAATTACTTAAATTGTCCAGCTACTTCAGCACCTACTCTTTCAAGGGTTGCCAAAATATCGTCTGTCAATTTGCCTTGTCTGATACCTTCTAATGTTGCTGGCTCATTGCGCTCCAATGTGGTCAAATACTCCTCTTCAAAACTTCTCACTTTGTCCACTGGTACGTTTCTTAGGAGTCCTTTAGTACCTAAGTAAATGATAGCTGTTTGCTTTTCAACTGACACTGGTGAGTATTGAGGTTGCTTCAATATTTCCACATTTCTCTTACCTTTTTCGAGGACTGAAAGAGTGGCTGCATCTAAGTCAGAACCAAATTTAGCAAATGCTTCTAATTCACGGTACTGAGCTTGATCTAGTTTCAATGTACCTGATACTTTTTTCATGGACTTTATCTGAGCGTTACCACCCACCCTTGATACAGAGATACCTACGTTAATAGCTGGACGAATACCCGCATTAAATAAATTAGACTCTAAGAATATCTGACCATCTGTAATGGATATTACGTTGGTTGGGATATATGCAGAAACGTCAGCAGCTTGAGTCTCAATGATAGGAAGAGCCGTTAGAGATCCACCTCCTTT
>CAZBCV010000045.1:0-18567 GCA_964490495.1 uncultured Aureispira sp.
TAATATCTCGGAGAAAGAGGTGATAGAGATATTAAAGGCTCATGGGAAATATGAGATATAAAAAAAATCAGAGCTATAAAATTTGTTTCATGACTATTAGCCAATAAAAATGCTTTGCCATGCGGTCTTAGGGCTTCATGACATCCCAACCGCTTTTTGGTTCGGAATTTATTTTTGTCTGGCACAGGATTTTTTGGATTTCAAGAATAAAGTGATTTACATAAATTACACAAAAATCATATTTCTGCCTCTATTTTACAAAAATCAATGGCTGCCTCCCATGTGATTTCTTCTTCGCTTATTTGAAGTATTCTGGCTTTTAGTTCTAATAATTTTTTGTGAATTTCTGAAAGACGCAATCCTATTTTAATTTGACAATCGTCCGCAAAGTTTTTATCTAGTATCTCAATATTACATTCTTTGATGGCATTCATGATGTGGCCCATGTGTTCATAAGAAAATTCTAAAGTGTAATACTTAAAAAGATATTTTGTGACGATTTCGGCTTGATTCAATGCGTCTTTTGCAGCTTCCTTGTATGCATGAATTAAACCTGATGCGCCTAACTTTGTGCCTCCAAAATATCTAACTACTACTACCAATACATTGGTCAACTCGTGACTTAATATTTGGCCATAGATAGGTTTTCCAGCTGTGCCTGAGGGTTCGCCATCGTCATTGATTCTGTAATTATCATTGTCCAAACCTAATTTGTATGCATAACAAAAGTGCCTAGCTTTGGGGTGTTTTGTTCTGATTTCTTGTAAGATGAGTGGCAATTGTTCATCATTAGAGAAAGGATAAGTATAAGCTAAAAATTTACTTCCTTTTTCTTTATATTCTCCTTCAGAAGGTGCGTTTATCGTTAAAAAATTATCTAAAATCATAAACTTTTGGCACGATTAAGACAAGGCAATGATGATGATAGATAATATTGCAACTCCAAATCCCGCCCATTTGATGGGGGATATTTTTTCTTTAAAAAAGAGCAGACCAAATATGGCAGCTACTGAAAGAATTCCTACATTATTGATAGGGAAAACTACCGATCCGCCCCATCCTTGATTCAATGCCAATATGAGAAGATAAATTGAGAAAAAGTTGGGAACGCCTAAGGCAATTCCTCCTAAAATACTTTTGTTTTCCCATGTTACTTTTTTTCTGGCAAGTTGTATAAGTAGAAAGGTCAAACCAGTGATTCCCGCCATTAAAAAGAGGGTAGCTACAAAACCAATATCACCGGGCTGTGTCAATCTATGATGTTCAATGAGAAAGAGTGAAGTATCAATAATGCACGAACCTAAAAACGTCGCCAAAGGGAATAACCAAAGCCACGAATGAGTAGATTTTTGAGCTTCTACTCCCTTGTTTTTGTCATAACTCAAAAGAAAGATGGCCACTACAGCCGCTAAAATTCCCACCCATTTGAGAAGTCCTCCTTTTTCGGAATAAAATAAAATGGCGATGACTGCTGGCGCTATCATGGACATTTTTTGGAAAATAGTGGCTATGATGACCCCAAAATTTTGAACGGTTATGGCCATGATGTTAAATACTACAATGAATAACATGCCTAAACCTATGGCATAATAAAACCATGGTTCTGAGGTTATATCTTGAGGCAGTGGATTACCACCCATAAATAAGGCCGCCATGACTACACAAATAAAATAATTGACTACAATGGCCTGAAAATTATTAACATTGTAGGACTGAAAGAGCTTGAAAATGACGCCAATAAAAGCATTTAAAATTATACAAAGTAATAATATCCACATATCAATTTTTTTTAACAATAAGTTTTAGAGATGAAGGTTTAATTTTGAAATTTGTCATTTCTTGGGCTACAAATCCCTCTCCATCTATTTGAAAGTAGGTTTTGTCTTGGGTTTGTATGGAAATTTTTTTGGCTTTTTTATAAATGACATTCGGGCTTTTGTCCATAGTTTTGGTCAGCATACGATACACAAGTGGGATGTAACCGAACAAATTGACTTTTTTTACTAACAATACATCAAAAAGACCATCGTCAAGAAGAGCTTGAGGTGTAATGGCAAAATTATATCCATAAAATGATCCATTGGCGACTACCACCAAAACATATTCTCCCACTTCAACTGAGTCGTCTATGGTTACTTGTGCTTTAAAGAATTTAAAACTTAAACTTTCTTTTAGACTGGCCAATAAATAGGGTATAAATCCTTTGTTTGGATTGTTCATTATTCGATAAGCCACTGCTGCATCTAAGCCAATACCTGCCACATTGACAAAAAAGCTATCATTGGCCCATCCCGAATCTATGTCTAATAAAGCATGAGAATTTATGACTTTGATAGCTTTATTTATATTTCTGTCCATGCCTAAATGGTACGACAAACCATTTCCTGAGCCCATAGGAATTATGCCCAACGCCGTGGAAGTGTGCACAAGCGCTTGAGCTACTTCATTGATGGTGCCATCACCACCTGCTGCTATTATAGCATAAGTTTGAGATTTTACGGCAGCCCGTGCTAATTCTGTGGCATGTCCTCTATGATGAGTAGTGAGGATTTCATATTGAAAAAGCGCAGAGTCAAGATATTGGTCTAACTTCCGTTTGAGAGTCGTTATTTTACCACTACCTGATTTCGGATTGATGATTATAATTATTTTTTTTTTCAAAAGGTTCTATTTTGAATGTAGTATAGAGATTAGGCAAAGTTTTTTGAATACAAACGGTAGGTTTTATACTTTTCGCCATTGAGATGCTCCGCTGCTTTCCGCATAGGTTCGTTGTTTTCCAAAATCCATGAGGCTTCACCCATAATTATTCCCCTTTTTTGCGCCTCTTGAATGGTTTTTGCAAAAAATATGGCTTCAATACCTGCTTTACGATAAGGTTCTACAACTCCCAAAGCCAATACTCTTACAGTTTTTGTTTTGTTTTTTCCAAAAAATAACCTAAATATACCCCATGGAAGTAGCCTTCCTCTTTTGTTTTTTATTAATATTTCATTGATATTGGGTATGGTTAAACTAAAACCTATGGCCTTGCCCTCTTTTTCTGCTATGAATGCAAATTTAGGGTCTAACAACATTTTAAGGTCGTTTTTGATGTAATCAAATTCAGCATCGGTAAATGGCACAAAACCCCAATTGTCATCCCATGCAGAATTGTATATTTCTTTAACTTTTTTAGCTTCATTATTGATGTCTTTGATATTCATTGAACGAATAGAAATACCTCTTGACGCCAATCTTTGTTCTATGGCATCAGCTATGCGCAATGATTTTTCTGAAACTTTGTTTGTATATAGTGCGTAGGCGTACAAATCCATTTCTTTGGAGAGTCCCCATGATTCCATCAATGCGCCATAATAGGGTTTATTGTAGGTCATCATGATTTTGGGTGAATCATTAAATCCATCCACTAAAGTCCCTGCTGTTTCATTGGTTGTGAAATTAGTGGGGCCCATCAAAGCTTGATAGCCACGGCTTAACGCAATTTCTTCCGCTTTGTTGAGCAATAGATTCACGACTTCTTGATCTTCAATGAAGTCTAAAAACCCAAAAAAACCTACTTGTTTCTTGAAATGTTGATTGTAATTCGTGTTGTCAATTGCGGCTATTCTACCCACAATATTTCCATCTTTTTCAGCCAAAAAATAACGTGCACTTCCATATTGATGAAAAGGATATTTTTTCGGATTCATCATGTCTCTTTGAGTTAAGAAAACTTCTGGTACATAATAGGGATCATTTTGGTAAAGATCATGAGGGAAATCAATGAATTTTTGAATACCATCATTTGGAAGAACCTCTACTATTTTTAAGCCCATTTTTAAATTTTGCGTGCAAAGATATAACTATTTACCGATAATCTATAATTTTGTGCTACTGAGGTTTTTTTGTGGCATTGTCGTTCTCAATCGGATTTATACCAATATTATCAATGAGGAGCTGTGCCTGAGGTGCTAATTCATCATTTGGGAATTTTTCCAAAAATAATTTATAAGTCTGTAAAGCATCGTCATACCTATTGAATTGTGTCTCCAACATAAATCCTTTAGTGAATAAAACTATAGGCATTTTGGCATAATCAGGGTAAAAATCAGTAATCCAATTGTAAAAATACATCATAGGAACATATTGACCATAAGCTCTATTCATTTCTGCTGCTCTAAATAGATATTCAGCCGCAGATTTATGTTCTGGATAGGCCATTACAAAGGTCTTGCAGGTCTCTATGTAATGCTGTGATGCTTTGAAATTCATGCCCAAACTGTCTGGATTATCGAAAGTTTTTTTAGCTACACGTTCTATGTACTTTTCGCCATCTGTGGTGATTTTTCTCCTACCTTTGATGTCTAAAGTTTTGGAATCTTTTGGAAATCGAGTTATAAGGCCGGAATAAAAAATATCGGCCAACTCTACCTCGTTGATTTCTGCATATTTTTCTCCCATATCAAACAAAAATTCCGCATTTCTTTCGCTATTTGGAGAAACTCTATTGAGCTCTTCTTGAAATGGAATCATCATGTTCTCATTATTTTCTTTGAAGCAAATATCAATAGCTTCTACTAAATATTGAGTTTTGATTTTACTGTCTTTCTCGTCTCTAATGGCAGAGCCAAAAGTTTGCATAAGTTTCAAAAAAGTGGAGTCACTCTTATCTTTTTCATATAGATTCTTAATGGCTATCAATTCTGGAGTTTGAGTAAGAATCGCATTGTCATTTTTATTTTTACACGAATAGGCCACCAAAGTGATTATAATAGCTAGCGCAGTAAGATTATTGAACATCAAAAGACTTTTTTAAGGATAAAATTAATAAAAATTTATGTCAAGGTCTTTTAACATTCATATTCTTTAAATTGTTGAACAAAAAGAAAAATTGTATTTTATAAATTCACAATAAAAAGCATTTGTGAACTTTCTTCAAAGTCTTTAAAGAAAGCTCACAAATGTAATAAATTCTCTTTTCTTATTGGGTTTTGACCCACAATATTCAAAACCTTAATCTAAAACTCTTGTTTTGTAGTCTGATAAATTTTAAAAAATCAAAATAGTAGAAATCATTTTGGAGTATTTTTTGAACATTAATTTCAATTATGCCCAAAAATGCCATTAATAAATCAAAACTTTAATAATACAAATGTTTAAAAAACTTAAAGAAAAATGGGGGGTGAGTTGGTTGAGGTTTGCTTTGATATTTACAACCTTTGCTTTAGGCGGGAGTTTGTGTGCCAAAGTAGGAAGTATGATTTTGGGCACTCTATTTGCAGAAAAAGATGTATTGTATTGGATAGTATATATCCCGGCTATGACCATAGTTTGGCCGTTTTGCGTGTTACTTGTTAGTGTTCCATTGGGCCAATATAGTTTTTTTATTAATTATTTGAAAAAAATGGGGCAGCGTATGGGCATCATTAAAAACGCTTCTGGAAGCTGATAAAAGTAAAGAATCAATAATCTTAAAATCTATTATTTTATGTTCGGAGATTTAATGTCTAATTTTCAAAACCAACAAGAAGAATTACAAAAACAACTCAAGACTCTAAAAGTCGAAATCTCTTATCAGGGTATAGCTATTTTGGGCAATGCTGCAAGGGAAATTCACAATATCACCGTGGCAGATGAACTTCTTACGGACAAGGAAATGCTAGAAGATATTCTTTTGGAGACCATGAATCGATTTATATATGAAGTTTCAAAAGCAGAAGCTGATGCTGCACAAAACGCAATGCAAGACATGCTTCCTCCTGGCTTTAGTGATTTGTTGGGTTGATTTTTATATCCTCATTTGACAATTTAAAAGCCACATATCCCGTTATTTTATTTTTAATCCTTTGTATATAATTAGATGACTAAAATATTTAAAAAAATCTTTCTTTCATTCATTTTTCTCTCTTTGGGTGTATCATTTGCATATAGTCAATCAGGTAGGTTTCTTCTTTATGACTTTGATGATTGTACTTTTGAAGCCGCTGGATTGAATTTTGAGCCTATCACTGTGGGCGGAAGTCCTGAATGTGTGTGTGGTATGAATGAAATGTCTGTATTATTGGATGGGAGCAATGACTACTTACAAATGTCGTCAGGATTGACCGATTCCCTTCTGAAAGATTTTACTTTAGATTTTTATTTTACCCTTGATGATTTGGGTCAAGACCTTGACATTTTTTCAATAAGAAATCAATGTGTATCTTTGGATTCGTTCATGAGTTTGAGGTATCAATCTGTACTCAATGAATTGTCCTTTGAAATAGGGAGTAGCACTCAGAATTATCATTTAGTTCGCCATAAATTAAATAGAGATAAGTGCTGGTTCAGGTTTACTTTAATAAAATTTGGTTTAGATTATTTTGTTTATGTGGATAATCAACTTATAAAAAGAATTTTGGCCCGTGAAAATATAGTATTTACCAAAAGAAGCCCATTATCTTTTGGCAATAGTGCATGTAACAGTATTACTCAAAGTATTCGACATAGAGGCCGTGTAGATCAAATATCATTTTATAATAGAGGTTTATCTGAGAGAGAACTTATAGATAATTATTTTTATCCTGATAGAATTATTACACCCAATTCCACCATTTTTTCTGGTGATACTTTAAAACTTGAAACTGGACAAACTTGCTCATCCAGTATAGTTTGGACTCCTACAAGTACTTTAAATAATGCTACTGTAGCACAACCTGTTGCGTCTCCCACTGAAAGTACTACATACTCTGTGACATTCGATAATGGAAATTGTATGAGTAGGGATACTGTCAGAATATTTGTAGCTGATAGAGACAAATTGGATTGTAGCAATCTTTTACTTCCTAAGGCTTTCACACCTAATAACGATGGACTGAATGACAGTTATGGTATAAGTAATAAATTCATTGTAGATAAATTAGATTTTTTTGAAGTCTTTGATCGATGGGGAAGTAAGGTATGGGAAACTACTGATATCAATGAAAAATGGAATGGGACCAAAAATGGTGTTCCTATGAGCGGTGGTACTTACTTATATAAAATACAATATACCTGCAATGAAGAAAAACAAGTCAAAGTAGATAACTTTGTACTGATGAGATAGGAAAAATAATTCAACTTCCGAGCACTCAAAATGTGTTCATAAAAAAGTAGTTTTCACTAAAATAAAAATGGTCGCCCCCCAGCGACCATTTTTATTATAACCCATGAACATTTAATACTTATGTGGGTGTCTCAATCCCACTTTTAAAACTCAATTTTTTAAACAATATATTTGCTAAAATTTATTATCTCATTTTTAAAAAAGATAAGAGGTTAATTCTTTAATATTTTAATAATTCACCTCTTATCTTATTTTTTCCCATGAACATTTTTGAAAATCATCTCAAATTCTTTAATCGAGAGTTTTGACCTTCAATCTTAATTACAGTGCAAAGATACAACTGATGTTATAAGATAATAAAATACAAAATTTAGGTGTTATAATATATTTTTTAGTTATATTCATAATATATTGAAAATAAGTATTATAATTATTTTTCAGGTTGGCTTGAAATGAAAAACAGAATTTTTTCATAAATTTTGTTGGACATAAGCGTATAAATATAAATAAAATAGTCGAAAGCTGAAACTATTTATTGGTCAGTGACGTTTATAATTTTCTGAAATGCACTTTTTTGTTTAGGGAAGTTCTCAAAACCTTCCTTTAAAAAGTCAATCACTTTTGGGGATGACTGGTATCGACAGGAAAGAGATTTTGTATGTAAGCATGTCGGAGCATGATCGTTCACTCCGTTATCAACTGACAATCAAACAACAAATGGCGATAATAACTTCGCATTAGCAGCGTAATCTAGGATTGCAATGCTTTTAGTGCCGCCCGATTGACGTCCGATACATATCGGTAGCCGCACTTCATCCAAACCCGCGGACTAGGTGCGTGAGAGGCTTCGCTCACAAACTGAAACTTTCGAAGCTAAGATGATGGCAAGGTGGGCTTCTGTACCAGCCGGATTCCGACAATCTCCACAGAAGATAAGCATGTAGAAGGCATATGAATGCTTTGTCTGGACCAGGGTTCGAATCCCTGCATCTCCACCCAAAAAAGCCTGCAAATATTTAATTTGTAGGCTTTTTTATTGTTTTCATCTGATGTTTTTTGTTTTTGGTTAGAAATATGTTTTGCTTAATCTTTAATTATGTTAATATATCCACTATTAAACATTTATATTGCTTTTTTATGCGGCCAATGGTGGTATTGTAATTATAAGCTTTACTGATATATTTATTCTATGGGAAATATAGAAGAATAATTTTGATTACAATATTAGAATTAATGTCGTTTAGTTAAGGAAATTCTTTATGGTTTTATTCATCATAACAGATGCCTCCACAAGCCGTTGTTTGTGGTTCTTTCATTATCGAGTGAAATCGTTCACTCGATTGCAGCTGATAGCTGCACCATTCAGTCATCCTTAAAATGGAAGGACTTCATAAATTGATCTTAACTAAACGACATTGATATTAGAATTAAAAATATCCTTTTTAACAGTTGTCTTGGATACACTACAATTTAGATTAAATTTAAAAAGGAACAATTGCGAACAAGCCCAATAACCAAAAGCATGTGTGTCTAATTGTTGCTTAGCTATTACTGTCTTTTATGAATAAATTTTGAATTACCCATAAAATATTAGGGGCATGTTGGTATAATTTTATTTATTTTTCAAATATCTTGTTAAATTTGGGGGGTTGATAAAAAAAATAAATATTTATCTTGTTGGTATGTAGAGTAATGATGTACCTTTGCGACAAAATAAATATAATTATTATGTCAACAATGAGATTTGAAGCTCTTAAGAAAACATTATCGAGGAAGCCTCAGCACGTGGCTGAAATTACTGAACGAAGATCAGAATTGTATGGGCAAAATGTGTTTAATGATAATTCGCTAAAACACTACCTATCCAAAGAAGCTTATGAAGCAGTGAAAGATGCCATTGATAAAGGCAAAAAAATTGATCGTAAAATTGCTGATCATGTGTCGGCGGCTATGAAAAACTGGGCTATATCCAAAGGTGCAACCCACTACACACATTGGTTTCAACCTTTGACGGGATATACAGCAGAAAAACATGATGCTTTCTTTGAAATTACATTTGATGGTTCAGCCATAGATAAATTTGATGGTGGACAGCTTGTTCAACAAGAACCTGACGCATCAAGCTTTCCAAATGGCGGAATCAGAAATACATTTGAGGCCAGAGGTTATACAGCATGGGATCCTACGTCGCCCGCATTTATTATTGGTACAACATTATGTATTCCTACGATTTTTGTTTCCTACACCGGAGAAGCATTAGACAATAAAGTGCCCTTACTCAAATCACTTCAGTTGGTGGATGATGCCGCTACTGCTGTTGCTCAATATTTTGACAAAAATGTCGGTAAAGTCATTTCTACATTAGGGTGGGAACAAGAATATTTTTTAATAGACAGTGCTTTAGTAGCATCAAGACCAGATTTGACAATGGCAGGTCGATTATTATTAGGCCATCCCGCTGCCAAAGGACAACAATTAGAAGATCATTATTTTGGTTCTATACCTGAGCGTGCTTTAGCTTTCATGCGTGAATTGGAAATAGAGTGTATCAAGTTAGGTATTCCTATAAAAACAAGACATAATGAAGTCGCTCCCAATCAATTTGAAGCGGCGCCCATATTTGAAGAAGCCAATTTAGCGGTAGATCATAATTCATTGCTCATGGATGTGATGTCAAGAGTGGCCAAAAGACATGATTTGCATGTGTTATTACATGAAAAACCCTTCTTAGATGTCAATGGGTCAGGAAAACATAATAATTGGTCTTTAGCTACAGATACAGGTGTCAACTTGCTCAGTCCTGGAAAAACGCCTAAAAGCAATTTACAATTTTTGACATTTTTTATTAATACTATCAAAGCAGTGCATGATAATGCTGATTTACTTAGGGCATCCATAGCGTCGGCGGGCAATGACCACCGTTTAGGAGCCAATGAAGCACCTCCAGCTATTATTTCAGTATTTATTGGTCAGCATTTGAGTAATGTGTTAGATGAGCTCGAAACAGTGACCGATGGAAAATTGTCTCCAGAAGAAAAAACTTCATTGAAGCTCAATATTGTTGGAAAAATACCGGAAATTCTTTTAGATAATACAGACAGGAATAGGACTTCTCCATTTGCATTTACCGGCAATAAGTTTGAATTTAGGGCCGTGGGTTCTTCTGCCAATTGTGCTAAGCCCATGACTTTCTTAAATCTTATAGTGGCGCATCAACTCAAAAAATTTAAGGAGCAAGTAGATACTTTGATTGAGAAAAAAGATATGAAAAAAGATGATGCTATCTTCAACGTGTTAAGAGAAATTATTAAAGAATCTAAAAAAATTAGATTTGAAGGTGACGGATATAGTCAAGAATGGGTGGACGAAGCCGCCAAAAGAGGACTCAATAATTTCAAAACAACTCCCGAAGCATTAAAAACTTATGTACAACCCGCCACGGTTGATTTATTGGTCAATTATGGTATAATGACTGATGTAGAAGTACATGCTAGATATGAAATAGAGTTGGAAGAATACATAAAGAGAATCCAAATAGAGGGAAGAGTTTTGGGAGACATTGCTCGCAACCATGTAGTGCCAACAGCTATCAATTATCAAAACAGATTGATAGAAAATGTAAAAGGTTTAAAAGAAATTTTTGGTAAGGACTTCGAAAGCTTTGCGAAAGAACAGATGTCTTTGATAAAAGAAATATCTAAGTATATTGGTAATATTATTTCTGAGGTAACTGCGATGACAGAAGCGCGCAAAACAGGAAATAATATAGAGGATATCGAAAAAAGGGCGGAACATTACTGTCACAATGTAAAACCTTATTTTGATACTATAAAATATGCATCGGATAAGTTAGAATTGCTCATTGATGACGAATTGTGGCCATTAACGAAGACCAGAGAATTGCTTTTTGTTAAGTAAATCTGATTTTTAAGCAATATCATTTAGTTAAGACTGATTCATGAAGTCTTGCAATATGAACAAATAAAAAGAGGCTTTGGAATTCAAATTTCAAAGCCTCTTTTTTGTTTCTATCTGAGAATAAAATATTTAGATAATTATTTGATGAGCTCAAACTTATAGTCTAAAATTTTCAATATTCTTTGTCCCGTTTTTGGGTTTTTGTTTTTCAGGTAAACATCTACATCCACTGTTTCAGATTCTTCTTTTTTAGTACTGTCAAATTCAACTTTTATTGTGGCTTTTTGGCCAGGTAATATTTTGTGGGTAGGGTAGTCCACTGTGGTACAATCACATCCCGAAACGATATCTATTTCTATAACATCAGTACCTGTATTGGTCAGCACGTAGTCGAATTTTTTCTTTTCCCCTCTTTTGACTTTACCAATGTCAAGATGCTCGTTGTCGAATGTCATGTGAGTGCCAGGATGTTTTTGTTTAGCTTGTACAGCAGTAGTAGCTTTAGTTGAATTTGCTGGTTTTTTTGTGGTCTGCGCTTGTGCAATCCCGATAGTCAACACTAGACATAAAGTTGCAAAAAATAATCTATTCATTCTAATTATGATTTTTTTGTATATGAATTAAATTTAATCATAACCTAAACGATGAAAAATTAAAAAATGTTTCACCCTAAGTCTGTTATAAATTCGTTAAAAAAAATTTTGGGTAAAAATATATTCACTTTCTCAATAATCATTAAAGTATCTCCGAGCTTGTCTGTTCCAACCGTCAGGGACTTCTGGGTTGTCCACGTTTATGGTGCGGTTGTCAGCATTCAAGGCAGATTTATAAATTTGTTGCTCCCAAGTGGGATTGATACGCTCGCCATAACATGTGGAATGGAGTAGTACAAAGTCAGTACTAGACAGGGTAGGGTTATAAAACAAAAATCTGACATTTGTTTGGCCGGTAAGTGGTAAATAGTCATAATACCATATTTCGTAAGGATAGGCATCTGTTTCAGTGTCGATGGTGATGACATTGGAAGGCTTACCATACTTTAGGAATAAATGACCACGATCCGACTGAAATCCATATCCTGCGGCAATGTAGAATTTTTTGTCAACAGCACGGGCTATTTCCATATATTTATTAAAACCCTCTTCTGGGTTGGATGGTATTTTGCTTTCCCATAATTGGAAGATAAACTGTTTTTGGCTCGTAGGTTTTCCTCTTTTTATAATTTCCTTGAGAGATATTGTTTGGTGTTGATCCGTAATAGGCAAGTGTGCTTTGAGTATGTAATCTAATTCTTCATCGATTATTTTCTGGACAAAAGAATTTTCAAACTGACTGTTATATTTTTCTAAAGCTAACAAATCTGCATTGATATTGGTAACTGTCAGGTCAGTTTGGGATGCGCTAAGTATATTTTTATTTTTGTCGATGAGGGCCACTTCTATGATATATTTACCTGTGACAATAGAGCTCATAGAGAAACTCAATAAGATAGGTTCAATTTCTAAATTTTTAAGCTTTTTGTATTTTTTTATCTCTGAGCCAAATTTATTCTGTGGTATGATTTGATACATAATCAATGCTTCAGGATTTTGTTGAGTATTATAAAATTCAACATAAATATCCAATTGATTGAACGAAGTGTCTGCAAAGTGGTACGCCAATGGTTCCATATAAAGCCCGTTTTTCACTAGCGGATGTTGTCTTTCGTCAGGCTTTGCGGTGGCCAGCGGTATGATATCTGAAATAGAGCTTGAAGATGGGCCAATTTTCCATTTTTTTTGAATTTCTAGCGTGGATTCGGGTTTGTATTTGTCTTTGGCTTCGAGTTTAATGGTGTAAACGCCCTCTTTGAGCCGCACTCTTCTTATATCTAGCATATCAGTTTTAATATCGGTAACGTCTTGAGTCAATTCAAATTTGTCAAATGAAACAATTTCATCGGCTTCATTCATTATTATTAATAGGAATTCAAGGGTCGCAAAATTTCTGGTATTTTGAATTGTCGATTCGAGATCGGAGGTACTTGCCCTCAAATAAAGTTCTGTGTAGTATTCTTTCCCATAGAAATTATAGGCATTAAGTTCTACATTGATACCATACATTTTATGAGGCCCAACTATAATGCAAACAAAGGCTATAAAAGTTAAATAAAAGTACTTCATACATCCAAAATTTCAACAAAGATAATAGATTTTTATTAAAAACCGAGAGGCTTATCTCCAAAATTATAATTAATTGTATTGATGGTGACAATAATTACACTGAGGACAATCTAATAAGAACATTAATCTATCTCTCTAAACTCTTCGGTGTATCCGGCAAAAATTCCAATGCCATTTTTGATATTTGAAAATTGAATGGGTGGATTCGCTGCACTAGATTGAAAGCCTGAATTGGCAAAATATCTTTCGTAATCTTTGTAGAATTTAAAAAAATCCTCACTGGCGGTCAATAATCGGAGAAACTTTTTTGTAACCAATGAATCTTGAGTGACCAAAGAAGTAGAATCTTGTGAAGATGTGTTTAGGTCTGCAGAAAATGAGCCTCCTGAACCCACCGCTTGATTGCTAGCATTGGATACGTTTTGAATAAAGTCAGACGCATTGTTATATGTTATTATGCCTTTGACTATTGATGAAGGCGTTGAATTATTGTTATTTCTTATATCGTTGACATTTGCACCATTCAAAAAGTTCCAAATATAAATGTTAGGTTCTTCGTTTTGAATTTGAAATTCAACTTTTCTTTCTACAATATTTCTTTGTACTTGTATCAAATTTGCTTTTGAAGGAATACTACTTCTTGCTGTTATTTTATCATAACCTTCAACAGTTATCACAAGTTCGTATTGTCTATTATGTGTAGGCTTGAAATCTTCACTTACATAGAGGCCGTCCTCTTTGTGTTTTAGGAAAATTTCTAAATTATTTCTTAAATCATAAACAAATACTCTTGCATTTTTAATATTTTCGATTTCTGTATCTCCTGCAAATGCACTTTTGCTGAAAGATAAATGTACTTGCCAGGGTGCATCAGGTTTGAATAATGAATTAACCGTTACTTTAGGCTTAAATGTACCAGTATCAATTATGAAATCTTCCTCACATGATGTCATGAAGAGAATTCCAAAAAGACATAATATATTAAAATATTTAAGCATAATTTGTGAAATCAATACCGCAAAGTTAATTATATATTTCGATATAGTGAGTAAAATATCCACAATATTTTTGCAATAATATAAAAAAGATATAATATGCCGATATTTACTTTTCTGCCAAATTAAATTTTAAAACTGCGTATTTTTTTTGCTCCCAACCAAATATTATTTTTAGGTTAAATTTTTCAACTTTGGGAGTTTTATACCTATTTAATAAGAATAAACTTACGAATTTCTAAAAAGTCTTTATTTTTTAGTTGTAAATAATACAATCCCGTCTTCATTTGGGCATAAAGCTCAATATTGTACTCATCCCAAAATTCAGTGATATTAATTGTTCCGGATTGTACTTGAAGGCCATCATTGGATACTATAGCATATTCCAATATTTCACTTTTGTTGTGGTTTATTTTAAGTTTTAGAATATCAGTCACGGGGTTTGTGACTAAGGCTATATCCGTATTCTGTAAACTTTTTTCTTTAATGTTTATGTTTTCTGTTCGTCCATTGATGTATATTTCAGAGGATTTATCACTTCTAAGAATAATGTCATTTAACTTTATGTGGCCTTCTACTAAGAATGTAGCTATCGCACTATTTTTTGTATAATTTTTCGGCAAATCATGGTACATCATCATATGCAATACATTGTTTTCATAATAAAAGTCAAAATGATCATTTATTTCATGATTAACAATGGCGTTGGCGGC
Organism: uncultured Aureispira sp.; assembly: GCA_964490495.1. Classification (GTDB taxonomy): domain Bacteria; phylum Bacteroidota; class Bacteroidia; order Chitinophagales; family Saprospiraceae; genus OLB9. Next base: position 14,855 of record CAZBCV010000045.1, read on the forward strand.
GCTGAGTCCAGGAATATTTAAAAACATTTGCCATCCATCTACTTTAATGTCTTCGGCAGCATACAAATATAGGTAATTTTGGCCTTCAATGTTTTTAATTTTGTATTCAAATTGAGTATTAGGTAATATTTTATTTCTTGTGGTTGTATTATCGTCCCCCAAATTTGAGTATGAAAAGTTTACATCTCCAATTTTTATACCCACAAAATTTGCTCCTCGATAATCATTGTTGATGATATTCGTTTCGATACCTTTCATGTATGAATGGGGATTGTTGGGGTGAGTGAAGCCATCGTTTTCAGGAACAAAAACCCATGAAGTCATACCATTAGGGAATTTGTCTGTCATGCCCAAAACAAGTCTTCTCATGGCAATAAGGTCGGATGAGGTGATGGATTTTGAATTATTAGCATCTGCAGCAATGTGTTGATAAGGACTGGTAAAAGGCACAATGTCCAATATGTGTCTCTGCGTCATCACGATATCCAAAGTCGTGACACCATCAATTGGATTTTGATTATAAAAGGGTTCTACCCAATAATTAGTATTGAGCGGTAAATTAGAGATAGAATATGTACCTATCAACGGGACTAATTGTGTTGTATATTCATTTTCAAAAGCTCTTGCTATAATTTCAGTTTCGGGTGGTATTTGGCCATTGGCAGTACTTATTTCTCCAGATATCACCAAACTTGATTTTACATCAGGACATACATCATTATTGTCTTGAAGAATTAATTCAACATCACAAAAATCCATTAACCCATCAGTATCTATGACTGTCATGCGCACATTGATTTTTTGCTCTATACCATTTGGAATATCATCACAATTAAATCTTAATGCTGAACTTCTTTTATCGGAAATCCATTTTTGGGCATGACCCATTTCATATTCCTGCACTGTGGCAATCTCACCTTTCTCCTTGAAATAATGTATTTTGTTTATAGAATCTTTGACTGGAAAAGCTTCATCAAATGTATATATTAATTGTGAGACATCAGTACAATTATCAGAACTCCCATTGTCAAAATCTATGGCCCAAATTTCTACAGATTTATCAATACTGTCCAAACTCATGGTCAAAGAAGAGATACAATAAGGTGTTGGCTTTTTGCAATCCACCACTGTGATATCATATTCACACTCTGAAAAATTACCACACGGATCGGCCACTCGCCATAATATTTGATGTTGGCCTATTGGAAGATTTCCTACATAATCATTGGTTTGCCCCATGATATCTATCGACCCATTTTTAAACAAATCGATTCTAAATGTCCAAAGTAAGTCAGAATTTTGTGAACAATCATCCGTGGCTAATGCTACGACATTGACCCAACCTTCTTGGCATTCTGCATCATATGAACAAAAAACGGTATCTTGACAAGGAAAATTAAATGTTGGAGCAGTGTGATTATGTGCTTTGATAGTTTGATAATGTGGCCCCCATCTGCCAACAAGGGGATTGTTTTCGAATTGACACCAATCTACCACATACCATTCTCTTATGATTTTGAGGCATACACTGTCTGTAGAGTAAAACAATTGGTCATTATAAGTTGAAGCTAAATTGGCACATTCTTGCCTTAAAAATTTAGGACTGCCCGTCGTACTTGGTGGTAATTGTTCTATTTTACAACCTTCTCCTACATAATGTTGAGGCCATTGAATATCTTCCGCATCAATAGGATTGTCATTGATAACATATATGGTTTGAGTACATGAGTCTTTTCTTCCTGAGACATCGGTGGCAACAAAAGTTCTTTTGATACGTCCCACATAACAATCTATTTCCTCCACAACGTGTTCAGTTACTGTGACTGTACAATTGTCGGACGCAAGACCGTCTCTACCTACTAATCCATTATGAAAATTGTTATTGATGTTGATAGAGCGTCTTTCTGATTCTTGAGTCACCACTTTTCCAAATGCACTCAAATCATTGATATCATAATAGTCTTTGCAATGTATCGAAATGTCGGGGATACATATTATTTGAGGCGGCAACTTATCTTCAATCTGTGTCTCTACCATACAAGTATTAGCATTGCCATAGATGTCTGTGATGCGCACTTCTACCATAACAGATTGACCTATTTCTGCGCAACAAAAATCAACATGATCAGAAAACTGTGGATTTATAGAGTTACATGTATTGGTCATTTTTCGAGCTTCTATTTTTGCAATACCGCAGTTGTCCAGAGAATTATTATCATAACTTGTGGCAAATACACGCCCACTACCGTTGATGCCTAAAGAGACTTTTACAAATGCTTTACAGGCGGGAAAAGGGGTGGTTTTATCTTCAACGACCACTGTCATGTGGCAACTAGCTGAATTGTTACATTCATCTGTGACTAAATATCTCAATGTAAAAGTTCCTACAGGTATATTTTGAAAAATACCACTGGAATGTATGAAATTGACAACTTGATTGTTATTGTTGAAAAGAGTATATTGAACATCATAATCGGAACAATCTTCAATTGAAGTTAATGCAGGTATAGGCGCTGATGACCGCCAACATTGGTAAGCGTCTGCATTTAAACGCAGGGTGTCTAAACATGTGATGATAGGCGCCTTTTTATCTTTTATTTCTATGATTTGATTGCGTGTGATGCTCAAAGTAGAACACCAATCGATCACAAACCACGATCGCGCTAGTTTATATCCCGCACCACAAAGGTCAAAATCCACATCCGTCATTGTGTTTTGTAAATGGTCGCAACCTATATTCGAGGGTACTCCAGTAGTATCAGGAGATGGATGACCATTGAGTAACATAGGAAAGCTATCCCCACAATTAAATGCAGGAAGGTCTATATCATTGAAATTGGGTGGAAAGACGACAGTAGAAATACCTATACGTTTCACCACAATTATCTGTGTGCAATTGGAAGTGTTGCCTTTAGCATCTTTGGCTGTCCATCGGCGGGTGATAGTACGGTCTTCGTCTCGGGCGCACTCTGCTTTTTGTGATGTTTCAGTAAAAGTTAACTCCACTTGACTACAGAAATCCCAATTGGATACTAAATATTTGCCATTAATGAAAGTATCAATAACAGCTCTTGATGGGATAGGAAAGCCCACTGAATCGGGTAGAGTAGATTGCCTACAAGAAAGAGTATCATTTCTACATTCAAATTGAGGAGGGAAATAGTCTTCAACTCTCAGATTGCCCCAACATATATTTGAGGTGCATTGATGCCCCAACTTATAAGTAATAAGCATGTCTAAATGGGTTGAATTCAGTAAATTGTTGGGTATGACTCTGTTTTTGTCGTCGTACAGTGTGATAATATAATTGTTGAATGGTGGAATTGCGTTGGGAGAAAGCATTTGAGCAGTCACAAGTTGCTGGCAGCGTTCGTCCAAAGAAACATTGATATTGCTGGAGCAAAATAGCGGCGGTGCGTGTTGGAATGAAATGCGTACTTCGTCTGGAACACGTTCTTGCGGTGTACCACTAATAGGAGCGTCAGACATGAGCATCAACCTGTAAGACCCTAAAAATATATCGTTAGGGCCAGGCTGATAAGTGATATTTCCACTTTGGGCTACGCTATACCTTACAGTCATTAAATTACCTGGTTGAAATCTTCCATCGCCAAAAGGAATCCAATCTCCATCTGAGACATCACCTGAAATACTTGCGTTGAGACTACTTATTGTTAAGCTTTGGCCACTACATATTGTCCTATCATTTCCTG
>CAZBCV010000046.1:0-18057 GCA_964490495.1 uncultured Aureispira sp.
ATTCCTTTGAGGGAAGTATTTTAGGAAATGGCAACAAAGTCAAGTAAACGTGACTAAATTGTTGTCCTGCTGTCCATTTTCCGTTTCGACTGTAAACAAACTGTTCGTTATTCAAAGAATTTATATAATCACTCATTTCTTTGTGATTGTCATAAAATGCTTTTATTAATTCTTGTTTTGTCATAATGTTTCTGTTTTAGAATGGTTGCCCTAGACTATGCACCAACTCTTGTGGTTTGCAAAGGTTTTTGGCTTTGCCCAAACTATCGTCAATGCACTTGTTACTTGTTGTGTCATTTTATACTAATTCAAAGTGCTCTTTTTCTATTTCAAATGTGACTTTTGCATTCAGTACTCCAAATATTTTCATCAACGTTGAGATTGTTACATTGCCAGTATTGTTTTCCAATTTTGAAATTTGAGCTCTTTGTACACCAACCAATTCTCCTAATTGTTCTTGTGTTAGATTTCTCTCTTTACGCAATTGTTTTATTTGTTCAGCTAGTAACTCAACTTTAAGTTCTTGTTCATATCTGTCTCGAACTTCCGTTCCTTCTTCGCCTAGATATTTATTCTTAAATTCTTGAACTGTTATCATTGTTTCTTTTGCTTTTTATTTAGAAAATATGTTTTTTTAATTGATTCTGCTCTCATTACCTCGGATTTTGGCGTTTTGTTTGTTTTCTTATTTAGACCATTTGTTTAATCTTTATTTTTTTTCATGGCAAGTAACAGAAAAATTTCCCCAAACATGCATATATTTCTGATAAAAAACCCATCCATTTTTATCTTGTAAGACATTGATAAATAATATTGTAAATGTGCTCTATGGATTAATCAAGCACAAATATAAAAGAAAAAATATCTTTAGAGAAAAAATTGGTAAAATAATTTTGTGAGGAAATTTAGCTATTTGTATTTTGGCCTTGTTAGATGATACAATACCTGCTTTCCATATAGCGGAAAGTTAGGGCTTGTGTAATAAATCCAAAAGGTCTGCGGCATAGTATCTCCTACCTTTGAACTCATAAATATTTATCTCTGTCTCTGCTTTTGGAGATTTGTTCAAAGTTACATCACGCCCAAAGTTTCTTTTTGGATTCGGTAATATTGGGATTTTTTAAATAGAAAGGGCTAAAATAGGCCACATTATCCACTTCCTTTTTGAGGTATTTTTCATAAGAAAGTTCAGCCATATATGAAGAGCAAGTCTGTGTATGTGACAATATTAAATGGGATGAAGGAAAATTATCAAAATATTTTTGTGCGCCGTTGCCACATAGGTAGAGGTTTTTGTAATCATTCTTGTAGTTTTCAAAGGTGTCTTCTGCAAGAATGACGGCTTGTTTTTCTAATAGGGGAGTCCCATCATGGCGAAATATGGACATATACACTTCCATTCTTCTAGCATCTATCATCGGCACCACTAAGCTTTCTTGGGTTAATAATAATCGATCTATTGCTTGGGACAATATGGTGAGGCTATCTATAGCTAGCAGAGGAATACCGAGCGCATAACAAAGTGCTTTTGCTGTAGATGCACCTATACGCAAGGAGGTGTATGAGCCCGGCCCATCAGAAACAACAATAGCATCCAATTCTTTCAGAGTCCAACCTACAGTTTTTACCACTTCTTCTATCATAAGTGTCAAATGTTCTGTGTGACTATTTTTTTCAAAATTGGATTTTGTCATCACCACATTTTGGTTTTCTGCCACAGAAACTGAACAAACCTCTGTAGATGTTTCTAAAAGTAATAATTTAACCATTATTATTTTTTAGAAAGTAATTTTTTATATTCGGTAGGATTGCGAAGTATTTCTATGGCTTTGGCCACTTCATTGTCCTTCTCCAATGTATGCTTCACCAGCCCTTTTTGAAAGTAATATCTACTGACAATTTCTTTTTCTATTTCCTCAATGATTTCATTTTGGGCTTTAATGATTTCAGACGATTTGGATGTTTTAATATTGTTTAATAATACCTCGATATCATTAGCCACTGCCTCATTGCCTGCTTCTTGGGCTTTAGTTTTAGCTTCCATCAGGCTTTGTTCGGCAGCGGTTGTATAAGTGAAATTATTCTTCTTCACAAATGTCATAAATTCATCGAACTTATCGAATTTGAATTTTCCAGCAGCGTCTATACTATCTTTTGTTTTACAATATTGATTGACATATTCAAATATAAGATATTGGTCAAGAAGGGCTTGAGTAGATTCCTTTAATTTTTTTTCTGGCATGACTATATCTGGAGTGACACCGCCGCCGTCTAAGACAATTCTTCCGTTTTGGGTCTTGAATTTTGATCTTTGGCTATCGGGAATATCTTTAGGAACACCATTTTCATATTCCAACCCTTGAATACACCGCCCACTTGGAATATAATATTTTGAAGTGGTCAGTTTCAATCGTGCGTTGTATGGCAAATCTTTAAAGTTTTGAACCAATCCTTTGCCATAAGATCTTTGGCCAATAATGACTCCTCTGTCCAAGTCTTGAATCACCCCGGAGACTATCTCTGAAGCTGAAGCCGATTTTTTATTGATAAGTACCGCAACAGGTAGCTCTAAGTCTAGAGGAGTAGTCATCGTTTTGAACGTTCTATCATTTTCCTTCACTTTTGACTTTGTACTCACTACTAATTCACCTTGTGGAATAAAGTGATTGCAAATGTTGACCGCTTCATGAAGTAGTCCTCCTCCATTACTTCTCAGGTCGATAATGACACCTGACAAATTGGGGTTATCTTCTTTAAAATCTTTAAGAGCTTTGCCTATATTAGCACCTGCATTGGCTGTAAATACAGTGAGGTTGATATATCCAATGTCATCGACTACAAAGCCAGAATAAGGTACGTTAGGGATATTGACTTCTCCCCTTGTGACAGTGATGGTTTTCGAGCTATTGTCTTTGAAAGATTTAATACCTAAGTTGAGCTTACTGCCTGGAATACCTCTCATAATGCCATTGATTTCTTCAAGTTTTTTTCCGACCACTTGTGTACCATCTATTGAAGTGAGCTCGTCACCAGCCTTTATTCCAGCATCATAAGCAGGGCCATTTTCATAAACCTCTAAGATATAAATTTTTTCATTGGCAATGCCCGCTTTCGCGCCTATGCCTTGATATTTTTCATCATCATAGATTCTATAACTTTCTGCTTGCGACTCAGAAATGAAATTTGTAAAGGGGTCGAGCGAGTTCGTCATAGCATCTATCGCTGTGCGCATCAATATAGAGGGATCGAGCTCGTCAGCAAAATTGGTGTTGAGCTCTTTGTAGGCACTTACAAATATTTCAAGGTTTTTACTTATTTCAAAAAGTTTGTCATTATATACTGTAGTGGCCGAAACGCCCAAAAAAAGTACAATGGCCAGTAAGGTATATTTAATATTTTGTATCATCTGAGAAATTATTTATTACGAAGTAAAGAAACGAAAATTTTGGAGGGTTAGTATCATATAAAATCAATTATTTGATTAAATAGTTCATCCGGAGCATCCACATGTACCCAATGTCCTGCATCGGCTATGGTCGAAAATCTTGAATTTGGTAAAACGTTTTGTATATCTGCTTTGTCTTCTTCCAATATATAAGGTGATTTTTCTCCTTTGATGAAGAGGGTTTCGGTATCGCACGGATGGTCCCATTTTATACCATCGACAATGTTTTCGTACTGAAGGTGAAGGGCTTTTAAATTGGCCTTCCATTCAAATCCGCCTTCTGGATTTCTTGAAAGGTTTTTCATCAAAAACTGCACTGTACCTAAGTGATTGAGTTTTGACATTAGTATATCTTGAACATCCGATCGAGACTCAATGGTACTAAGATCGACATCAAATAAAGCGTCAAAAACATCGTGGTGCCCATGTTGATATTTTTTTATTCCAATATCTATAACTACAAGTTTTGAGACCATACTTTCATGATTAGCTGTTAATTGTAGGGCTGTTTTTCCACCCATGCTGTGACCAATAATGATGGCTTCGTGTATCCAATTGTCATTCATAAATTGGGCTACATCTTCGCTCATGAGCATGTAATTCATCTCATCAGAATGAGGTGAACGCCCGTGGTTTCTTTGGTCAATGAGTATGACCATATAGCCTGAGTCTTCAATTTTTTTAGCCAATGGAAGTAAGTTGTCCAGCATCCCAAAAAGCCCATGGAGAATGATGACAGGTGGACCTTGTCCGAGTATTTTGTGATTTAGTGGTAATGCCATATTGAAAATATAAAGTAGTGTTTCAATAACTTGTTACTGACGTCTTTGTTTAAGGGTTACTCCCATTTTTGTAAAAATATCCAAAGACTCATTGGTCAAAAACTCTCTTTGTGTGTGAGTTTTAGGCCATTTTCACAGGGCCTTTTCCTACTCTATCTCTTATGATTTTTCCATTATGGCAGAACTTTTTGAGTTCATTTTCTACAAATATTTCCACTTGGGATTGATATTTGTGCGGATAGAGAACATGCACATTTGGCCCTGCATCTAAAGTGAAGAAGACAGGAATTTTTGTTTCTCGACGAAATTTTTGAATGGCTTTTATTACCGAAAGAGATCCTTCTTCCATCAAGATGTAGGATGGGTCTGAACACATCATTAGGGCATGTAAGGTCAGTGCTTCGTCTTCTGTTATTTTACCAAAAGTATCCAAATCACCAGACGACATGGCATGAGCCAACGAAGTCAAACGTTCATGGGCTTGTTGATAGCGAGCTTTAGAGTAGGGATTACCTTCCATCAATTGATGTCCAGCCGTTGAGGAAACACTTTTTTCATTAGGACTAACAATCAAGATATCATCATGGAAGTCATGGAAAATGGGATGGATTATGTCTTCTACACCTACTGCGTATTCATCTGATGAGTTTTCGATGTTTGCGTGCTGACCCCACACCGCTACATGTGGAAATACTGATCTCGAAGCACTACCGCTGCCCAACCTTGAAACAATGGAGGCCTTTTGCAAAAATTGTAAACTTTGAACGTCCTGTCCAGTGATTTGGCCATGAATGTCTTGCAGACAAAGTGCCAAAGCTGACATGCTGGATGCCGACGAAGCAATGCCGCTGCTGTGCGGAAATGTATTACTGCTTTCTATCAATAATTTATACTCATTGATGAAAGGGTAAAAATCTGTTGAAAGTGTATTGAGAAATTTTACTATTTTTTGTGCAAAAGCAGGATTTTCTTCACCTTCAAAAAGGAACTCTACTTGTGCTGTTTGATTGTCATTGGGACCAATACACTTCACCGAAGTGATGGTGTTAGCGTGGCTTAATGTGAAGCTTATAGATGGATTTTTAGGCAATTGTTTCCCATGTTTACCCCAATATTTAATTAAGGCTATATTTGATGGACTTTGCCATTGGGCTTGATACATACTATTTTTTCTTATTTATTTTTACATATTTTAGACTGGTTTCATTTTCTATACGATAAGAAACATCAAAGTCTTGCAATACTGCATCCAAAAGTGGGTATTGACCATAGTTGTATCCTTCTTTGAGATCGTATGAATACAGCTTTGAAAAACCATTCCAATAAAAAGCTTTGAAGCCACCTTTCAAGTCTTTGATGAGGGTATGGATTGGTTGCTTCGTTTCTTTTTCTATCATTTTTATCATGATTTTGCCTTGCAATTTTGTAAGATTTTTGAGGGGTTCTTCAAATTCTTTTGTCAATTGCTCTTCCAATTCAGATATTTTCTTTTTGCGTTCACGTTTTTTCATGTGCTGAGAAGCATATTCCAATTCCCTAAATATTCTGATGGCCTCTTTGGCATAGGGATAGACTTGCGCAGCATAATTTCTTATTCGCATATACTTTCTATATTCCTCATCAGATGCAAAAGACCTCATCGCTGTGACGCTTACATTGTCCAAATCTACCAAAATAAGGGTGTCGCCTTCGGGTGTGATGAGCGCTGGATAGACTTTGCCTTCAATATTGAGACGTGTTTCTATGCCCTCTAAACCAGAAGGATTGGCTTGCCCAAACAATTGTAATGAAGACAATATCATTAAGAATAAGAATAAGTTGCTTTTCATTGGACCATTATTTTTTGATTACTTTCGGAGTACCATTTTAATTTTAGAAAATTTTTAAAACTCCTTAAAATTATAGGTTGAAATTCTAACCAAAGTTCTACCTATTTTTCGACGATTTAGGCAAATATTTTATTTTCTTACACATGGCATCGAAATATCAAAAAGGAATTTATCCATCAACGATTTTAGTGCACTAAGAGTTATATTTCTACTTCGGGTTAACAATTATTTATTTTTTTAAAGAATTTGTTTGACAATGTCGTACGTCGTTTTAGTATCCCCCATTGTGTAATAGTGCAAACAAGGCACACCGCTTTTTTTGAGTTCTTTGCTTTGTGCGGCACACCATTCCACTCCCAATTCAGTGATATTATTGTCTTTGGCTTTCACTATTTCATTGACCAACTCTTCTGGAAAGTTGATGAAGAACTTACGAGGTATAGAATTAAGTTGATGTTTTCGAGTCAATGGTTTAAGTCCAGGTATGATAGGTACAAGGATACCCGCTTTTCTACAAGTGTCTTGAAATTCAAAAAACTTGCTGTTGTCAAAAAACATTTGAGTCACAATATAACTGGCGCCAGCATCAATTTTTTGCTTCAAATAGTCAATATCAATTCCCAGGTTGGGGGCTTCAAAATGTTTTTCTGGATAGCCAGCTACACCAATACAAAAATCTGTTGGACTTCCTTTTTCAATATTTTCGTCCAGATAGACACCATTATTCATGTTATGGATTTGTTTGACTAAATCTAAAGCATATTTATGACCATTGTCTTCGGGAATAAACTTATCTTCAAACTGTCTTGCATCTCCACGCAAAGCCAAAATATTATCTATTCCCAAAAATTTTAAATCTATAAGGGCGTTTTCAGTTTCTTCTACTGTGAAGCCACCACAAATCAAATGTGGAATAGCATCTACACCATATCTGTGCATGATTGAGGCACAAATCCCAACAGTCCCTGGTCTTTTCCTGATCGCTGTTTTTTCATAATAACCACTTTCACGCTTTTTATACACAAACTCTTCTCTGTGATAAGTTACATCAATAAATGGGGGTTTGAATTCCATCAAAGGGTCGAGAGTATTGAATATATCATTCATGCTCCCACCTTTGAGTGGTGGCAAAACCTCAAACGAAACATAGGTTTGGTTTTGTGAAATGTTAAAATATTCGGTGAGCTTCATTTTTTAGATTAAATGTTTTTAATTCACACTATTCATTTATAAATTACTGTGAATCTTTGAAAAAAAACGCAAAAATACAAAAGTAAATTCATGAAAATCTAACAAAAACAAGACTTTAGTGTTTTTAGTTTTCAAAAATGTAAGTTAGCAAATTGTTAAAAATATCAATTTAGTAACTTTTATTTGTACTTTTGCATTTTATCCAACGTCACAATTAAGTTAATATTCAATATGGTATCCAGTTTTTTTCAAAAAAATATCTCTATTTTTGTCATTGTTGCAGGCTTTCTTATGTCAAGTTCTGCTCAAGGTATAGAGTTTTTTCAAGGTTCTTGGAAAGATGCCCTTAAAAAGGCTAAAGAGCAAGATAAGTTATTATTTGTAGATGCTTATGCCAAATGGTGCGGGCCATGTAAAGCCATGTCAAAAAATGTATTTCCTCTTCCAGAAGTGGGTGAATTTTTCAATAAAAATTTCATCAATCTCAAGTTAGACATGGAAGAAAGCGATGGGGTCAGTTTTGGACACAAATATCCTGTCAGCGCTTATCCTACGTTGTATTTTATAGACGGCGAGGGGAAAGTTGTGAAAGTAACAAAAGGCGGCAAACAAGCTGATGGACTTATTTCATTTGGAAATGAAGCCTTAAAAAGTTTTGATAGAAGTGGAAAATATGAAGAAAAGTACAATCAAGGAGACAGAAGTTATGATTTGATGATGAACTATGTCAAAGCACTCAATGCAGCTGGAAAGCCAAGTTTGAAGATCTCGAATGAATATCTTGCGAGCCAACCAGAAATTTCAGAAAAAGAACGTTTAACTTTCACACTCGAAGCAGCCACTGAGGCTGACTCTAAGCTTTTTGATGATGTCATTGCTGGAAAAGATCAATTGATTAAATGGGTAGGAAGGGAATATTATGAGGAAAAAGCTGAACAGGCTTGTAGCACCACAGTAAAAAAAGCCATGGATTTTGAGACGCCTTTTCTTATGGAAGAAGCTATCCAAAAGGCTAAAAAAACGTTTCCAGGCAGAGCTGATGAGTTTGCGGCTATTTCCAAAATGAATTACAGCATAATTTACAAAAATGAGAAAGATTTTATATTAGCGTATAAATATCTAGCCAAAAGTTCGGATAATGACCCTAATAAGCTCAAAATAATAATTGATGCTATTGTCAATAATTTTCGCAATAATGCCAAAATGATTTCAGACGCCACTTCATATGGTGAAAAATATCATAAGTTACAAAAAGATGGGAGTGGATTGAATTATTATGTATCCTTATTGATGATGAATGGGGAAACCGATAAAGCTATCAGCATAGTCCAAAAATTGAAAGATGAGTCTGAGAAAAAGGGTGAAAAAAATATGAATTACGAAGGGCTATTAAGAATGCTTAAAGATAAAAAATCATAAATATTATTAATTTAAAAATTTTACAAATGAAACAATTTTTATTTACCGTATCTCTCTTTGTTTTTATAATTGCCTCTACATGGGGACAAAAAGCACAAGAACGCAAAATGACTATGAGTTTGGGAACACAAAATTCGTGGTATATTGATATAGAAGGAGCAGATGCCAAATTGGCTCAAAAAGTATTTTATGACCACATCAAGAGCTTCGGAAAGATGAAAGAAAACAAAAAGGCCAAAGAACATTTTCTAATGGCTACTCCTATTGGAATTATTAACGGAAGTTCGCCTTTGGATGTTTATGCAAAATTTGATGGGACCAAAACTCAAGCCACTACTTATGTTTGGGTGGACATGGGTGGAGCGTTTATCAACAGTAGCGAACACGAAAAGCAAGCCGCTGCTCTCCAACAATGGATGTATGAATACTACTTGGCCGTAAGAAAAGAAGTGATTTTGAATGAGCTCAAAGAAGAAGAAAAAAAATTATCAAATTTGGACAAAGACTTGAAAAAGTTGAATGATAAAAATGATGATTACCATAAAGAAATCGAAAAAGCTAAACAAAAAATTGTTCAAGCAGAAAAAGATATTGAAACAAATATCGTAGATCAAGAAAATAAAAACAAAGAAATAGAAGGTCAGAAAGAAGTGATAAATCAAGTCAATCAGAAACTTAATAACTTAGGTAAAGATTAGGAAATTTTCATTTATATGTTTCTCAGAAATTATAATAAGAAGGTAAGAATGTAATGTTCTTACCTTTTTGTTTTTATAATTATTGGCAAATAAAGCTATGAATGACACTCAGGATTCACTTTAGATTTAGTCAATATTATAAAGTATAAAGATTTCATTTTTATAGAACTGACATAAATTAAAATTTACTTTCTTCTTTTAGGATATATTTTTTATCATAAATATTAAGTACCTTCTTTTTTATTTGTAGCTTTGCACACACAAAAGTAAATGGTTTGAGCTTAAAAAAAATATTTATTTCTTTATTCGTTTTTGTGATGTGGACAATGTCTGTTCTTCACAGTCAAGACGATGATATATTTTTTATCAAAAGTATTCATACGGAGGCTCTAAGGACAGATAGCACTTATGCTTTGTTAAAAGAATTGTGCATCAAATATCCTGGTAGAATTGCAGGGTCAGAGGCATATCTCACCTCCGCCCAATTTATGGAAGAAAAGCTCTCAGCCTTGCCAGGTGTAGAGTCATATTTGCAAGATTGTTGGGCCAATTATTGGAAAAGAGGCGACGAAGAGATGGTGAAAGTTACCCATCAAAATGGGAAAAGTTATGAACTTAATACATTGTCTTTAGGCAATAGTATAGCCACACCCATAGATGGTCTGGAAGGAGATATTTTAGAATTTCACTCATTACAAGAAGTGGAGGCATTGGACGAAGGTGCACTCACCGGGAAAATTGTTTTTTTTAATCGCCCCATGAATAAAGATATAGTTAATACATTTCATGCTTATGGTAGAGCTGTTGACCAAAGGTCGGCTGGTCCATCTGTGGCTGCATCCAAAGGCGCTATTGCGGTGTTGGTTCGTTCAGTCACCACTTTATTGCACGATTTGCCACACACTGGAGTTTTGGGATACAAAGATAGCACACTCATGATACCTGCAATGGCTATCAGTACCAACGACGCAAACAGGCTGAGCCAATGGCTGAAAGATGGACGTATGAAAGCCATGGTCAAAAACAATTGTAAAATGTTGGGCCCAAAACAAGCGCCCAATGTCATAGGAGAAATAAAAGGAAGTCTCTATCCAGATAAAGTCATTGTGGTAGGTGGACACCTCGATAGTTGGGACATAAATCAAGGCGCGCATGACGATGGCTCTGGGTGTGTGCAATCTTTTGAGGTATTGCGAATATTAATGGCACTTGGATATCAACCCCGACATACTATACGCTGCGTACTTTTTTCTAATGAGGAAAATGGAGTGGCAGGTGGAAACACTTACGCACGTAAAGCTTTGGAAGATAATGAATTACATGTAGCTGCTCTAGAATCCGATGCTGGTGGGTTTTCACCACGTGGATTTAGTTTTGATGCCATGCCAGAAGTTTTTAATGCTTATTATCGTAAGGTTTCTGAATGGCTCCCACTCTTAGAACCTTATGGCTATCAATTCGAAAAAGGATATTCGGGTGTAGATATCTCACCGTTAAAACCACAAAATCCACTTTTGATTGGATTGATGCCTGATTCACAAAGGTACTTTGACTTTCATCACAATGCCAATGATAGAGTAGAAAATGTACATCCTCGAGAGTTGGCTTTAGGGGCAGCGGCCATGACGAGCCTCATTTATTTAATAGACAAATATGGTTTAAATTAAGGTTTAATGAATTCTGAAAAAATAATAGAAATAGGCAATTTAAAATTTGTCAAATATATAGAAGAAAGAACAATAATTGACAAAGTTGTTGAAATTGCGGATACAATAAGAGAGGATTTCCACGATAAAAATCCTATGTTTTTGGTGGTTATGAATGGAGCTTTCATTTTTGCCGCAGACTTAATAAGGAGATTAGACTTTGCATGTGAACTTAATTTTATACGAATTAAGTCATATGAAGGTACTGAAAGTACTGGAAACATAGATGTGTATATGCCGCCTGGTATAAATCTTAAGAATCGAAACATTATTATTATTGAAGATATTATTGATACTGGAACGACAATGTCTGCATTTATACCTCAATTACAAGCGATGGGTCCGGCATCCATTAAACTTTCTTCTTTGTTGGTCAAGCCAGAAGCTCACAAGCACGATATAGTCACTGATTATCCTGGATTTGTCATACCCAATAAGTTTGTGGTTGGGTATGGATTAGATTATGATGGTTTGGGCAGGAATTTTAAAGATATTTATCAATTGTATATCGAAGAATGAATACTCAAGAAAAAGCTGAATACATAGTTAATCAACTTATGTTGGGCAATGATGCTTTTTCTCAATGGATGGGTATCCAAGTGGTGAAAGTTCAATTAGGTTTTTGCCAATTGAATATGACCGTAAAATCAGAAATGCTCAATGGTTTTAAGATAGGTCATGGGGGTATTGCTTATGCATTGGGAGACAGCGCTTTAGCGTTTGCGGCCAACACTTATGGTATGCACGCCCTTACAGTAGAGACTGCTATCTCACATATCAGATCTGTCAAAATAGGCGACGAATTGACAGTGATAGCTCGTGAACTTTCTCGCACATCACAATTTGGTATATATGAGGCTGTTGTCACCAATCAAAATCAGCAAACTGTGGCGATTCTCAAAGGAACACTTTTTATAAAGAGTACAGAATGGATAAACGATACAGAAGATTAAAAATTATCTTAATCGATCCATAGAACGTACTAGTTTTTCGTCTTTGCTAATATTTCTTATGGCAAAAATCGACAAAATTAAACTTAAAATAGGTAGGAAAACACCCCATCCATCATTAATTTCTGCAGAATCTACGGAGTAATTACCTTCATTAAAAACTAAAAGTATAGCCAAGACGGGCAGCAAAATGGATACTACTGCATTGACTTTGCTCAATGTCAGTTGAAGAGGTCTGTTTTGATATAAAAAAATGGCTGCAAGACTTAAAACTATTCCAAAAATAGTTAAGATTAAAAGTAAAATGTTGTCATGTATATTATATATTTTGTCATCAAATATTTGTGGAATAGACACATCGCTAGTGGCAAATGGGATTATAAAAAGTAATCCAAAACAGATGCCTGCACCTAATAGAAGTAAAGATTGTACTCTTTGAATCATACCTAAAATTTATTTTTGTTTACTAAACCGCTTAACGTATAAAAAAGTTCAATTCAATTTTTAAAAATGAAGATGATAAATGCATTACAAAAAAAAGAGAAAAGTAAGGTTACTTTTCTCTTTTCTTAAACGAGACCGCTCAGTCATCTTATTGTGCGAAAGACTTCTTAAAGCAGTCTAAACTCAACGACATTACTTTTATATCTAAAGTTATAAATAAAATTATACTTCAGGGTCTGCCGGAGTGTTACTATTGTTATCTCTTTCCGCTGCGGGGTAAGGATAGAAGTTTCTAGTACGTTCAAAGTTAGGACTCAATGGTCCCGGACGGCCAAATCTTCTGCTATCTTCGAGCTTTTGTCCTGAAAGATATAATTCAATACATCTTTGTTTATATATTTCCAGAAGTACAGCTTCTCGTGTTTCAGGCCCAGAATAAGCGGGTAATTTTGCGACTAAACCCAAAGGGTCTGCTGTTTTTGTTAATACTCTGTTGAGTTCAGTAATTGCACCATTGACATTATCTTGTCGAGCTAGTGCTTCTGCTTTGATTAGTATCATCTCACTAGGGATGTAAAAAGGAATAGCGTCAAGATCACCTTTAAAAAATCCAGTTACTTTACTTAAAGTTGTTCCACCAAGATAGAAAGGAATTCTACCATCAAGTGAATCAGGTCTTAATTCGCCTGTTAGCCCAAAATTGGCTAAACCACCAATGGTATTATTATTGACAAACCCTGATCTAAATAGTGGATTTTGATTAACCATATCAAAGCGGATAAATGAAATCCTTGAAGGGCTTTCAGCTTTTCCTGCGGCAGTGAAAGCATCAGTATATTGACCTCTAATCAATAAATATCTCGCTAGCAATGCTTGTATTGATGAAACCAACTCAATTTCTGGACCGACTTTACTGATAAAACTTGGCGATACATTATTTGCGAGTAAAGTTGTTTCAGCTTGTTTCAATAAACTAATAGCTTCATCCAAAGCGGCTTCTCTTCCAACAAATTGTGTTTTTCGACCCTCTAGAAATTGTCCAGGAGTAATCACTTCTGAGGTGACTTGTTCCCAATACTGGGCCATAGTGCCCAAAGCCAAAGCTTTAAATAAATATCCATAAGCCAGAACTCCAGCTTTTGTGCCAGCATCTCCAATTTTATTTGCATTATCTATAATTAATTGCGCATTTGTTTTGATGGCATTACATCCAGTCCAAAGATTTGTAATGGAACTATTCAGATTGTTGAGTGAGCCTCTGCCTGCTTCTAATCCGGCCAATTCTGCATTTCCTGTATTGAGAACAAAAAGTTCCCTTGTGGTAAGACCATTACATACAGCAATGCTATACATTGGACTAGTGCCACCGACGCTCCAGCTAGTTCTTAAACCTGCGGCCATACCCATGAGCCCATCTGGTGATTTTAATACTTCATCTTTGGTAGCTGCATTGGGGTTGGGAAATTCTTTTGAACAACCTACCATACCTACTATAAGTAACAATGGTAATAAATATTTAATAAATATCTTCATGTCTTTATTTTTTATTATTTAAAAAGTTATTATTATTAAAATGTAACACCTAGTCTGAAAATAAAGGATCTTGGAATAGGTAAAGCTCCAAAATCATCGCCTCTAACTCTATCGCTTTGTCCTGCTGAGTTGACTTCAGGGTCAAAACCTTGGTAATTGTCAAAAGAAAGAAGATTCCTACCAGTGATGCCCAAGCTTAAATTTTCGCAAACACCTTTAATTTTGCCTAGTTCATAGGAAACACCTAATTCTCTCAATTTTACAAAAGAACCATCCTCTACATGTTCCTCCATGATTCTTCCACCATTGATACCTCCTGCAACAGAAGCTACAGTTCCTCTAGGGACTTCACCTTTTAGCTCTTGTTCAGCTAGTGGACCCCAACCCACATTATTGGATGTGATTCTGTTCCAGTTATACACATCAAATCCCATGACTGCATCAAATAACACATTGAATGTGAGTTTTTTATAAGTAAAATCCGTGAATAATGATCCTGTCCATTTGGGTATAGGCGAACCGATAACTCGTCTAAGTTCAGTACTTCCTGTCCCTGTTGTTAGAGGTTGTCCATCCGCGCCTCTTCTTACTTCGCCTTCCAAAACAGTATTTTGAACGCCTCTTTCAGGCTGGAATAAGCCTTGTGGTGTCAATAAGAAATCACCGTTATTATCTCTTGCATAATAAGTTCCGTAGAAGGCCCCAAATGGTTGACCTGTCAATACAGCTTGTGCCCCACCACCACCTCTTAAGTAGAAGAAACCACCGTCTATACCAAAAACTTTATTGTCATTTCTATTGTAGATAGCACCAATATTCCAATTCATATCCTTAGTTTTGTAAATATTGGCGTTGAGCATTAATTCTATACCTCTATTTTGAACATAAGTTGAATCACTACTTACATTGGTGACGATATTTGTTCCTCCTACACTCGGCGCTACAGGTTTTGTCAAAAGTAAGTCCGTTGTTTTTTGATTATACAAATTGACACTCAACCCAATTCTATTGTTTAAAAAGGCAAAATCACCACCCAGTTCTAATTCTGTCAACCTTTCAGGTCTCACTGAAGGGTTTGCAAATTGTCTTGGAGGCACTATAGTAGTGAATCCACCATTCGCCGATAATGAATAATTGTCATATCTATCATAGGCTCCAATACCTGTTAAGTTTCCAGCTTGTCCATAAGCACCTCTCAATTTGGCAGATGAAATGATGGATTTATTTTTTATGTAATCATTGAGAACCCAACTCGCAGAAATTTTTGGATAGACAATGTTTTGATTATCGGCTGCAAAAACAGACGATCTATCCATTCTAGCGGCTAAAGTTACAAAAACTTCTTCATTGTATCCGAAGGTTTGTTGAGCAAAAACACCACTTATAAGTCTCTCAGCTATACTTTGAACAGGTCTGTCAAAAATATTGTTGGCTGCGGATATAGTTGTTCCAAATGGAGCAACGTCCCTACCAACTTGAGCAGTGAATTGATTCTTATTGTACATTATTTGGTAGCCCACCATACTTGTAGATTTGAGTTTAGAGGATATATCTTTTTGATAAGTGATATTCAAATCTTGGTTCAATAACATCACATTATCTGACGCCATGCTCACATATCCATCGGGAAAGAATGAAGCGGCTACACCTGGATAAGGTACTCGAGGGTAATATTCATTGCCCTGTAAAGAATATAAGTCACCTCCACCAATAATATCAACAGTCAAACCATCCAATGGGAATAAACTCAACTTGATATTACCCATAGTCCTGTGTGTGTTTTGTCTGATGTCAAATGTCTCAATAGGTGTCAGCGGATTCATTCTGACTTGCTCTACTTGTCTCAATTGACCATTAGCATCTCTTTCATTAATGTCCCAAACATTGTCAATGATGAAAACGCTTGATATAGGATTAAAAAAGTTGTTACCATTCGGCATGTCTTTTGAGCGTGAAAGATTGCCACTCAAACCCATAGATAATTTAGCCCATGAAGCTAATTCTTGGTCCAAATTTAGTCTAAAATTATATTTTTTGAAATTTGTATTTTTCATAATTCCTTCATTATCATAATATCCTAATGAGGCAAAATATTTTGTTTTTTCAGTACCTCCAGAGAATGAAAGGTTATTGTCTGTACCGAAAGCTGTTTGAAAAATATCGTCCCAATAGTTGTAGCGTTGCACATCATACTGATCGGTGACGAGCGTACGACCAGCATTTCCAGCCTTAATAAAGCCTACACCTTGTTCTGTCAATTGGGCATCATTACGGCCTAAGTTAAGAAGTATAGTCAAACGATCTTGTGTTGTTTCTAATCTGTCATTTCCTGGAGTTCCAAAGCGTCTTCCATGTTCTGTCATGGGTACTTGTTTTCTCAAACTACTTACTGACATACTGGTATTGAATTGTATTCTTGTTTTTTGAGAACTCCCTCTTTTAGTAAATATTTGAATAACACCATTTCCTGCACGTGCACCATAAAGAGCCGCAGCGGATGCACCACTAAGAATTTCTATTCTCTCGATATCATTGGGATTGATGTCCACAAGACGATTTTGTCCTGCACTAAAATTAGTACCCATAGCATCCGCATTTCTATTGATGACATTCTGCGATGAGTTGTCCACGATGATACCATCAATAACATAGAGTGGCTCACTAGAACCATTGACAGAAGAGGCTCCTCTCAATCTCACGCTGATGCCACCTGCGGGATCACCCGAGTTTTGTGTAATTTGTGCACCCATAACTTTTCCTTGAAGGGCACCTAAGGCATTTGTTGTGCCTGACTTCTCTAAATTTTCAGCTTTGACTACCGAAATACTGTTTCCTAATTGCCTTCTCGTGGAGTTTGCACTTGTACCAGTCACTACCACTTCATCCAAAAACAAAGCGTCTGGACTTAAGCTAAAGTCTTGGACAGTTCTAGAGCCACCACTAATATCTACTGTAGCAATAGCATTGGAAAAACCCAAATAACTGACTATGATTTGATAAGTTCCATCAGCCAGCGTACCGGTCAAAGAATACATTCCATCAATATCTGTTATTGTACCTACGTTTGTGTTTTTGACGATGATATTGGCTCCAATGACTGGGCTTCCCGTGTCGTCTGAAACTACTCCTGTGATTGTAAATTTACCTTGCCCATTGGCAACATAACCTACCATCAAAAAGAAAATAATAGAAAAAAGAAAACTTAATTTCTTATTTAAAAAATTGGTCATAAAATTGTGATTTAAAGTTATAAAAAATCTAATAACGGTGCTAAGGTATAATGATTTAAATATTTTTCATAATTTTAGCACTAAAAATATTTATTACCTTAAGATTAACGATTTAATAATATTTTGTTAAATTTTTTAATTACGATTTTTATTCTTTTATCATCAAAATAAATATAATTTTTCGTAATAAATATTATATCGAAGGGTGATATGCAAAATAAAATTTTTTATGAATAAAAAAGTGTGCACCCACACAATTTATGTTATTTTTCATTTTGTGGCTCAAAAATTGTCTTTTTTTTGTTAAAATTTTAAATAGTAAATAGGTAGCTAAATACTTAGTTTTTTCAATAATGAATAGAAGATTATTTTTGGAATTGGAGTTGGATAGTCAATGATATTAAAGTTACAAATCGGGTATAATGGTTTTGTTAATATATTCACTTAAAATAATCATTTTTCTAGTAGGTAAGCCCTTCATTTTTTTTTAATTCTAGACTTGTTTTGTACCCCTCAATATTGAACATAAATAAGGTTTGACAATTTCACTTTATTTATTTTCTCACTAACAATTTGAAGGGATCTTCGGCTCTGTCAAAATCTGAAAGGCTGTATTTTTCTATTTTTTTAATAAGCTTATGGGTATAGGTAGCGTCTGTAGCATAGCCACATTGCTTTAATCCATAGGCCCATGACAGATAATCCGTTTTATCATAGGTGAACAATATGCTATATCTCTCAGAGTATTTAAGAAAATTGGATCGGTCAATATAAGAATCCAAATCATTATTGTAGGCTCTAAAACACGATTCTACAAGTTCTCCCTTTTG
>CAZBCV010000047.1:0-18012 GCA_964490495.1 uncultured Aureispira sp.
AGTTGTATTCAAACGGGTATTGTTATTAACGAACCAGCAGCCATCACCATACCAGTAGCAGGAGTAGTTACCAATGCAGGCTGTACAGGCACAGGAGCCATCAATATATCGGGAACTTCTGGCGGTAATGGAGGCTTCACTTACGAGTGGACACCAACTCAAGGCAATACAGCCAATCCCACAGGTTTGACAGCTGGAACCTACTCAGTATTAGTCACGGATTCAAGAGGATGTACAGCACAAGCCTCATTTATGGTCGGCGCCAATATTGAGCCAATATCATTGACCACAACAAAAACAGACGTGCGATGTAACGGAGAATCTAATGGTACAGCAAGAGTGACTGTATCTGGAGGATGTCCGCCTCACAGATTTGCATGGTCGGTAGCTGGCGGTAGTCAAGCTAATATTGAAAATTTAGCGGCTGGTACTTATACGGTTACTGTTACTGATAGTTCTACGCCCGCTCTTACAGCTACCATAAGTGTGACTATCAATCAGCCGATGCCATTGACGGTAGGAAATCCTGCAGTGACCAATGCGGCAACACCCACAAGTAATGATGGACGTATAACAATAGCACCATCGGGTGGAACTTCACCCTACACATCTGTATGGACAGGGCCTACAACCATCCCAAATAATACCACAAGTGCCATGAATCTGATGCCTGGCACATACAGTGTTATAGTGACAGATGCCAATGGATGTACAGCACAAAGCACAGGGATAATGGTGGCATCTGGTATGGCACCCATAGAGACACCTGAGATAGGAACCATTGGCGTCACTTCAATTTTTAATGGTGCTCAAATAAAATGTAATGGAGAATCCAACGGTGTAATCTCTGGAACTGTAGCCAAAGGCACATATCCAATAGAAGTCACGCTTAGAAGAGGAAATCAAGCATTAAATACATTAACAATAACAGGTCCAAATTATATGTTTTCAAACCTTCCAGCTGGTGATTATGTGGTAGAATTGAAGAATACAGCAGGTACAGTAACGAGAGCAATTTCTATCACTCAGCCTCGGAGATTAGCAGGTGTAGCAACGGTGACATGTTCCAATAGAAATGAAGAGACTGGGGCAGTTTCTGTCAATATGAATAATACGGGTACTGCACCCTATGATTTCAATTGGTCAGGCCTGAGTGAAAACTCAAATAGTGTTGAAAACTTGGCTTCAGGATTTTATAATGTGACTATTTCAGATGCCAATAATTGTGAGCAAATAATATCCAATATAGAAATAAAAGATTGTAGTATTTCAGGAGATTGTTATACCGCTTTGGATATCATCACACCTAATGGGGATAACTTTAATGATGCTTTTGTTATCAATTGTGTAGAAGATTTTCCAGCTGTTCTTGCAGTATTTGATAGGTGGGGAAGGCAAGTATATACACAAATCAATTATGATAATACCTGGAAAGGAGAAGATCAATCTCAAAGAGAACTCAGAGAGGGTTCATACATATGGGTACTTACAGTTAATTTTGGCCAAGGTAGAAATGACGTATTCAAAGGAACGGTCACTATCTTAAGGTAATTGTATTATAATATTAATAATTTTTAATTCTGTAAAAATGAATTTACATTTCAATATAAGTAAGATTCTAGGTTTGATGTTCTTTTTGACATTGACCATAACAGTGGTGGGACAAACAAGATATTTTGATGAAAGATATATCTACACCCAGGCACATGTCAATCCACAATTAATAAACCCTGGCGCTTATGGTGCCTCTGGAATGCATCAAGTTTTGGTTAATTATAGAAACAAATGGCAAGGTATAGAAGGTGCACCGGCCACTCTGTCACTCTCATACAATGGCGATGTTGGTAATAGATTGGGAATCGGTGTCAATATTTTAAATGACCGATTTGGTGCATTGCAAACCACTAAAGGAGGTTTTGGCTTGAGTTATACCATCAAAACGGATAATAATCAAGTAGGTTTTGGTATTGCAGCAGAATATATTAAACATGGATTGACAGGAGTAGGTAATGCCGATCCACTTGACCCTATCATCAATAGAGGAATTACTGGTGCGGAATACTTTGATGCTTCATTTGGTATCCATGGTATATATATGGATAGATTGACTTATGGTGTTGTACTTCCGTCGGCTGTGAGTGCAAGAATTAGTGATATAGATGAAGAAACCGAGAAAAGACCCATAGGATTTATATTAATGATGGGATATAAAGTGGATTTACATACCGATATCACTATGACACCCACATTCATAGTCAAAAATTTAGCATATGTCCCTACTCATATAGACATGAATCTTAATTTTGGATTTCTTCAAGATAAGTTGATAGGTGGCTTAAATTATACTTTGGGCGCCGACAAAAGATTAGGTTTTCTTATTGGTACCAATATTGACAAATTCAATCTTTATTACTCATATAACACCTCAAGCAGTTTGATTCAAGATTATAACAATGGTTCGCATGAATTGACAATTGGAGTTAATTTTTAAGAACTAATTCCTTATACAATATAATATATACAAAAAGCCATCAAAAGATTGATGGCTTTTTTTTTGGAGAAATGTGATAAAAAAGAGCCCTAAAAATTCTCAGTTTTTCAATATGGAAGGAATGATTAGAGTTCCTCATTATTTTACCCTCATATTTTGAAAACTAATGTTTCACAAAAGAGTTGTTAGCTTATAAAACATTGAAGTATGAAAATTTATAGCAAAAACGAAATAGAAGCAGAACTTCCTCACTGGACATATAGCAACAAAACCATTCAACGACAGCTCGAATTCAAAGATTTTAAAGAAGCTTTTGCCTTTATGGTTCAAGTGGCTTTTCACTCAGAGATATTAAATCATCATCCAGAGTGGACTAATGTATATAATAAGGTGAGCTTTAAATTATCCACCCATTCGCATGATGAGGTTACAGAAAAAGATGTGGAATTGGCACGAATTATAGATGGATTGGTGTGATTTTATCTCACCATTTCCACACTCTCCACCCAATGTACTGGTTTTTTGTCAGAAAAATCCATGATTTGATGCCTACAACTGAACCCGTTAGCTACTATTAAAGTACCTTCTTTTTGACTATTTATAGCGGGTATGAGGCGGCTATCTGCTATTTTTTTAGATACATGATAATGGTCTTTTTCATACCCAAAACTACCTGCCATACCACAACATCCACTTTCAGGACATGAAAATTCAAGGTGCGCCATGTTTTCAAACGATTTCTTCATCCCTTTTATCCCGGATGTAGCCTTTTGGTGACAATGCCCATGAAGTAATACTGAGTTAGATTTGGCTTTGAGCTGTCCGTTTACTAGACCATTTTCTATGGACTCAGTGATAAAATCATCTATCGCCATGACATTATTTTGAAGGAGTTGTACCCATTCTATATCATCTATAAGGTCGGGTAAATCGTCTATGAGGGCAGATGTGCACGATGGTTCGCATACAACAACTTTTATGCCTTTATTTATAAAATGACTAAGTTTTTGTGCCATGATCGTACCCTCATTTTTTGCGGACTTGAGGAAGCCATTGGATATTTTGGGCCTTTGGCAGCAGCCTACATCGGCCAGCTCGACATCAAAACCACAGTCGTTGAGTAATTTTATGGCTGCTCGACCTACATGTGGTTCATGATAATTGATATAAGTATCTGCAAAGAGTGCGACCGTATTCTTATGACCTTGATGTGTGTAATTATTTTGATACCAGGTAGAGAGTGTTTCATGAGTGTATTTTGGCAGGGTTCGTCTTTTGTCCACACCTAAAAAGCGATGGCCCACCCATTTGAAAAGTGTTGTTTGGATAACAAAATTATAAATAGGCGCCAAAATTCCAGATAAATTTCTAGCCATTCGATCATTATATAAGATGGCTTTTTCCTTGGCAGATATTAGACCTTTGTCATATTTTTTTTGTAAAACTTCACTTTTGAGTTTGGCCATATCTACGCTGGAAGGGCATTCTGCTTTGCAAGCTTTGCACGATAAACACAAATCTAAAGCATCTAATACTTTAGGGTCTGTTAAGTCATCAAAGCCTAATTGTCCGGACATAGCCAGCCTCAATGCATTGGCACGACCTCTAGTACTATCCACTTCTTGGTGAGTTGCTCTGAAACTGGGACACATGGTTCCGCCTTGCAAGTTACGACATGCGCCTACGCCACTACAATTATGAACCAGAGCTCCAAAAGAATGATCTTTGCGATAATGGTACACAAAATTTTGTTTTTTATCTTGATATTCTGGGCCATATCTCAAATGTTGGTCCATAGGTGGAACGTCTATAATGATACCAGGATTGAGCAAGTTGTTGGGATCAAAAATAGCCTTGACTTGTTTGAGGGCTTGATAAACTGTGTCTCCAAAATAATCTTTCAGTCTATGGCCTCTATTTCTACCATCTCCGTGTTCACCGGACCATGAGCCTTTATACTTTTTGACGAGCTGGAAAACTTCTTTTGAGATGTCCTGCATCAAAAGTATATCTCTTTGTGAAGTCATATCAAGAGC
This sequence comes from uncultured Aureispira sp., assembly GCA_964490495.1. Lineage (GTDB taxonomy): Bacteria > Bacteroidota > Bacteroidia > Chitinophagales > Saprospiraceae > OLB9. The sequence continues at coordinate 4,528 of CAZBCV010000047.1, forward strand.
AGGTCGGACATGTAAAACCCCCACACTTGCATGGGCATAAAGAATTGTATCCACACCTTTTTTGTGACATAGCTGAAGCACTTCTTCTATATATTCAGGTAAAAGGGTAGGGTCAATGGCCATGTCTTCAATAAATGGGATAGGTTTTCGCCCATCGGGGTCGCCCATAATGAGGCCCAAACCATTTTTGCGCAGTGTCCAGGAATCTTCTAACTCTTCAGGGGTTAGAAGTAAGGGGGAGGCATAACACTGACTCGTGATTTTTATCCATTCTTTAAATTCATTTATTTTTGTGGATAACTCTTCAGGTGACAGACAGAAAAATTCTACAGACAAAGTGGCTTGTGGTTCGCCTTGTATGAGCTTTTGATGTATTTCTTTCGTCAAAGGATTTTTTTTACTTTGTACAAAAACATTGAAATCCAACATTTCCACGGCTGCGGGATTAAATTTTATGATGTGTTGTACCTCTTTAATCGCTTGCATTCGGTCATCATAATGTAATGTAAATGCTGCTTTGTATTTGGGTATTGAGTCTAAATTGACTTTGGCTTCTAAGATGATACCCAAAGTACCTTCCGAACCCGAAAATAATTTTGATAAATTCCACTGATCGGTATATACGAACTCATCGAGTGGGTAGCCTTGTACGCGTCGCAAAACTTTTGGGAAAGCTAGTTTTATCTCTTCTGAATGACTGTAAATGAGGTGCCTAAAGTCTCGATAAATGGAAGCCAATCTACCTTCTTTATGGCATAAATTGTCATATTCATCTGGGGACATATTTTTTGTACGCATGAGCGTCCCATCAGATAGCAAAACTTTGAGTTCTAAAACGTGGTCAATGGTTTTCCCATACATTATGCTCTTAGTGCCTGAAGAATTATTGGCTATCATACCGCCGATAGTGGCTCTGCTACTAGTGGCTGGATCAGGAGAGAAATGTAAACTAAAAGGAGCTGCCGCTGTATTGAGTTGGTCACGGACCACACCTGGTTGTACAATTGCATACTTTTCTGAGGCGTTAATTTCAATAATGTTATTAAAATATGGAGTTAAATCTATGATTAATGCGCTATTGGTGGTTTGCCCGGCCAAACTAGTAGCACTACCTCTGGGCATGATAGGAATCTGAAATTGATGCGCTATTTTGACTAGTTCTATAATAGCGTTTTCGGTATGAGGAATGGCCACTGCCAAAGGTTTTAATTGGTACAGTGATGCATCCGTAGCATAAATACCTAAAGTGAGTTCATCAGATTTAATGTCACACTGTTCAATTTTTTGTAGGTGAACAAGAGCATCTAAAAGATTATTTTGGGCAGTTGTCATTATGGAAAAATAATAAATTGATACAAAGATAAAATTATTTTGTCAAAAATATCATAAGTCATTTAAAAAACAAATTTTAATAAGAATTAATATTACTTTTGGTTTTGAGAGAATAGCTGGAGAATGAAATATTTTTTTATCTTTGTGCAATTAAATTTTTTCAATATTCTATGAAACGTGTCATTATTCCTGGTAAAATACCCACAAAAGACCTTCATCAATACATAATAGGTAGTGTAGCTCCACGACCCATAGCTTTTGTAAGTACAAAAGACGAGAATGGGCAAGATAATTTAGCACCTTATAGTTTTTTTAATGCCTTTTCGTCTAATCCTCCTATTGTCGTGTTTTCGTCCAATCGACGCGTGAGCGATAATACCACTAAAGATACTTTACATAATGTAAGAGTTAGCCAAGAATGTGTAGTGAATGTAGTACCCTATAGCATTGTGAGGCAAATGTCTTTAGCTTCAGTTGAATTTCCTTCAGGTGTGAGCGAGTTTGAAAAAGTGGGACTAACGCCTGAGCCTTCACAAACGGTAAATGCACCCCGTGTCCTGGAATCTCCCATAAATATGGAGTGCAAAGTAAAAGATATTATTGAACTAGGCGAACATGGAGGAGCTGGACACCTTATTATTTGTGAGGTCACACTTATTTCCATCTCTGAAGACGTTTTGGAGGGGGATAGGATCAATCCACACAAATTGGATTTAATGGGGCGCATGGGACGCACTTATTATGTTCGAGCAAGTGGCGAGGCTGTGATGGAAATATATCAAAACATTTTAGAGATGCCTTTGGGTTATGATAATTTGCCAGAAGCTATTAAGAAGAGTACAATTTTGAGTGCCAATGATATAGCGTCAATGGCTTCATTATTGAAATGGCCAAGTGAAGAAATGAAAAAAGATATAAAAATCAAAACCAACAATTTGGAATACGATGCATTACATACTTTGGCCTCTGAATGGATAAAATCAGATCAGATAGAAGAAGCTTTGGCGCTTTTGATGGAATAAAAAAGATGGAATTGTAACATCAATTACCTACTACTCAAAGTCAATCAATTTTATATCAAAAATAAGGACAGTATTGGGAGCTATTCTTTGGCTACCCCTTGTGCCATAGCCAAACTTTGAAGGGATAAAAAGCTGACCTTCACCTCCTTTGCCAAATAAAGGAATACCTATTTGCCACCCTGTAATTACATCGGATAGTGGAAATTTAATGTCTTTATTTTGGTCAAAAACTTCTCCATTGAGGAGATAGCCTTTATAGTCGCATGTTACAGTATTGGAAATGCTAGGCTTTTGTGAATTTCCAGGGTTTTGGATGATATAATAAATTCCTTCTGGCGTTTTTTGAGCCTCCAAATTATTATTAGTTAAATACTGTTCTATCAGCTGAATATCTCTATTAAATTGTTCATCTACACTCAGGGTTTCAGAGTCACAAGCTGTAAAAAACATGAGTAAAAAAGAAAAAATAATTAATTTTTGCATGGTTATATGATGTTTAAGGGTGCAAAAGTACAACATTTAATATTATTTGTAGTCATTTAAATTTTAAATTATCGTGTATGGCCATAGGATGGTTTTATTGTTTCAAATTATCAACGACTATGATTTATACGAGTATAATTATTAAAAATTTGATAGAGAACATAAATTTATGGCAATTTTTAACATTTTAAATCCAAAATATTATTATTTTTGCATGTTATACTCAATATAAAAATGGAGTTATTGACAAAAAAATATATTAATCAAGTAAAAAAGTAAAGTAAAATAGAGGTAAAATGCCCATAGGAATTGCCATAAATGAGGAGGAATTAGTAGCTGTAAGAGGTGCATTTGATGCACTTTTGGCATCGATGACCCAGAAAAGTCAGCTCAATGAAGAGGATATTGATTTGTTGGAGCATGCATTTACACTGTCTGTAGATGCACACAAATATCAAAGAAGGAAGTCTGGCGAACCCTATATATTTCATCCAATAGAAGTGGCGCGCATTTGTTTTGAGGAAATAGGACTTGGGCCTACCGCAGTGGCTTGTGCACTGTTGCATGATGTAGTAGAAGATACACCCATCACACTACAAGATATCAGTAAATCATTTGGTCCAAAGGTGGCTGTAATTGTAGATGGACTTACTAAACTAGACGGAACCTATAATCTAGATAATGTGGAAAGTCCACAGGCTGAAAACTTTAAAAAAGTAATCAGTACGCTTGTTGTAGATGTGCGAGTGGTGTTGATAAAGATGGCAGATAGATTGCACAATCTAAGAACTATTGGTGCTCAGCCTCAACACAAGCAACTAAAAATTGCCGCTGAGACAGATTATATTTATTCTCCATTGGCCCATCGATTAGGACTATACAATATTAAAAAGGAGTTTCAAGACATCTGTCTTCAGATAGCTGACCCAGAGTTGTATTTTGAAATCAAAAGCAAATTGGCAGGTACAGAAGAGGAAAGAAAAGAGTATATCAATGAATTTGTGAAACCTTTAAAAGAAGAGATGGATCATCTTGGAATTTCATACAAGGTGACAGGAAGGAGCAAGGCGATATCATCTATTTACAATAAGATTAAGAAAAATGGTGTATTTTTTGAAGAAATTTATGACATTTTTGCTGTTAGAATCATATTAGATGTTCCCCTTAATAAAGAAAAAAGCTTTTGTTGGCAAATATACTCTATTATCACCGACGTATATAAACCCATACCAGAACGACTCAAAGACTGGATTACCACTCCTAAAGGAAATGGATATGAATCTTTGCACACTACTGTGATAGGACCCGGTGGAAAGTACGTGGAAGTGCAGATACGCTCCAATAGAATGGATGAAATCGCTGAAAAAGGATTTGCTGCACATTGGAAGTACAAAGGCATAAAAAATCAAGAAAACGTCTATGATCATTGGCTGGACAATATTAGAGAAATATTAGATGCAAAACACAGCAATGCTACAGAGTTTCTCAATGATTTTAAAACTAATTTATTCAGTGAAGAAGTTTATGTGTTTACGCCCAAAGGGGATATGAGAATAGTGCCCAAAGGAGCTACTGCATTGGATTTTGCATTCGAAATACATACAGATGTGGGTTACCATGCATCAGCGATAAAGGTCAATAATAAGCTAGTGCCAATGGGCTATAAGCTCAACAATGGCGATCAGGTGCACGTAGTGACCAATAAAAATCAAAAACCCAACGAAGACTGGATAAAAATGGTCATTACAGGTAAGGCTAGATCGAAGATAAGGTCTGCCATGAAGGAAGAAAAGCGCCAAATAGGGGAGTATGGTAAAGAAACTTTAGAACGAAAGTTAAAAGGACTTAAAGTAGAGTTGGAAGATAATGCAGATTTTTTAGTGCATCATTTTGGGTTTAAAAATAGAATTGATTTTTTTTATGCCATCACTCAGGAGGAGGTTAAACTGACAGATTTAAAGAATTTTAATATAGAAAATGGCAAATTCATTTATGCCAAAGACGCTGCTGAGACTCTTCTTAAGGAATTAAAAAACCAACCATTATCAAAACCTACTTTGGCAAGGAAGGCTAATAAATCTCATATATTAGTCAACGGCGAGCCTGCGGATATGTATCAATATTCATTGGCATCTTGTTGCAATCCAGTACAAGGTGATGATATTTTTGGTTATCTTACGTCTAAAGAAGGTTTGAAAATACACAGAACCACATGCCCCAATGCGGTACATCTTTTGGCCAATTATGGCTATAGGGTACTTAAGGCAGAATGGGAAGGCAGCTCAAAAACCAATTTTATTGTTGAACTTTTAGTGACGGGTGTGGACTCAGGGCCGGGTGTCATTCAAGTGTTGACCAATGAACTGTCCAACAATTTGAGTGTGAACATTAAGTCATTCAGTATAGCAGGGAATGAAGGATTTTTTGAAGGAAAAATAGGGATTGTAGTGCTGAACAAAAACCATTTAAACCAAATCATTCAATCCCTCGAAAAACTTCCTGGAATTTCATCTGTTATTAGAATCGAAAACTCATTAAATACAATAAATAATGACAACGTCTCCTGACAAACTCAATCAAATAGTGGCCGAAGTAAAGGCTATTTTTTCTACACATCTTGAGAAGTTTAGCTTGAGAAAAACTCCAGAAAGGTATGCTATTTTGGAAGAAATTTATAGGAGGACCGATCATTTTGATGCAGAGGCCCTTTACATACACATGAAAATTCAGAGTTATAGAGTAAGTAGAGCCACTGTGTATAATACTTTGGAATTATTGGTGAGTTGTGACCTTATAAGAAAACATCAGTTTGGTAAAAACTTAGCACAATACGAAAGGTCGTATGGCTTTAAACAACACGACCACCTCATATGTTTGGAATGTGGAGAAGTGAAGGAATTTTGCGATCCTAGAATACAGCAAATCAAATCCACAATGGGTGAAATTCTTGAGTTTGAGGTAGTGCACCATTCACTCAATATATATGGCAAATGTGTCAAACGCGCTTGTCCAAATAAGGCTGAAGTAGCTTAATTCTATAATTGTTGTGAGTATTTATTTTTAGTAATTGAATTCAGGAATTATTGATAGTTTTTTTAATTTTCACAAAATAATGTAGTTTTATGAGAGTACTAAAACTTTTTTTAATGATAATTTTTATCTATTCAACAATGCTTTCACGGGCTCAAGAAAGTATTTTTAGCGTCAAAGTGGATAAAGATACGATGGGTATAGATGAAATCTTACAAATAGAATTCAATATGGAGAATATAGAAGGACAATTCAATCTGCCTCCTTTTGAAGGTTTTGTCATTTTGGGCGGACCCAATACTATGTCGTCTATGAATATAATAAATGGGCAAAAGACACAAAAAAAATCTTATAGTTTTTTGTTGAAACCCCGCTCGGAAGGTCAAATAATTATTGAGGCTGCAACCATAAATAATGGAGATTATACTTTTAAAACGGACGAAATAAAAATCGTAGTCTTAGATAAAACATCTGGAAAGAATTCCCATAAAATAGAAAAATCATACCCAGTAGAGAATCAAAAGAATATCAATCGTCAAAACAAAAGGCCTATTAGGAGAATATGAAAAATATCAAATTAGTATTATTTCTATGTAGCTTATGTTTTTCATTAGATATGTGGGCTCAGTCTAAAGGGTTTTATCAAGATATCGATAGAAATCCTGTGGAAGTAGGTGAAATTTTTCAATTGACAATAACATTAGAAAACATAGATGCATCAGCAGTGTCTATGGGTGATGTCGAACCCTTTAAAATTGTGGGAGGACCTTCTACATCTTCTTCTTATACTATTATTAACGGGAAAAGTTCTGGTTCAAAATCTTATCAATACATCCTACAAGCTACTCAAAAAGGAAATTTTACTTTATCATCAGCCACGGCACGTCTGGGTAGTAAGATTTTAAAATCCAATACCATTTCAATTAAAGTCGTTGAGCCCAATGAACGTAAAGTGCCAGCTATTGGTGATAAAAAATCATTTGTTCAATTAGAATTGTCGTCTTCTACAGCCTACCCGGGCCAAATGATAGAAGTGGATTATGTACTCTATACAAGACAAAATGTGGAACGCTATGATATGGCCTCTTATGACTATCCCGATGGTTTTTTTGTGGAATATGTCAATGATTTGCGAGAGCAACCCCAAAGAAAACAAATCAATGGTCAGGAATATCTTAGGGCTGTATTGAGAAGAGATAGATTGTACGCACAGAAAGTGGGAAGTTTTGATATTGGTCCATTGACTGTATCGCTCGAAATACCAGTGGAAAATGGTAGGTCTAGCTTCTTCTTCTCAGAAACAAAAAAGGAAAACCTTAAAGTTGCCAAACAGACCTTAAAAATTCTACCACTTCCCACCCCTTTTCCTAATACATTTTGTGGCGGAGTGGGCGAGTTTAGTATGAAAGCTTCTATAAAAAAGCCAACAGTTGTGACGGGTGAAGCCATTTCATTACTCCTTGAAATAGAAGGGATAGGTGACCCTAAAACAATAAAAGCTCCTGAACAAAATTGGCCTGAATTTTTAGAAACATATCCACCTTCTTTGATAAAAGAAGAAATAAAAACCGTTGGTGGGAAATCATTGGTTAAAAAAACCTTTGAGTTTATAGCCGTGAGTTCTTTAGATACTACTTTTCGATTTGTGCCAGAGATGACATATTTTGACCCGGAGCAAAAAAAATATATTTCAGTAAAAGGGGATTCATTAATAGTGTCGGTAGTAAAAGGAGAGCCCAAGGCTATTGTAAACGACAATAATAATGAATTGTCACCCGAGATCTCCCACCTTCAGCCTTTGAAGTCATTAAATAGCTTTTGGACTCCACTCATATATTTGTCTTTGGTAGGTTTTATATTATTAAGCATGTTTTTGGCTATGTGGATTAAGAAGAAAAAATTGGACAATGAAGCCTTATCAAAGGAAAGGAAAAATTCAGCACAATATAAGGCCCACAAAAGCTTAGAAAAGGCTTATGAGTATATGCAAAACCATAAATCAGAAAAGTTTTATGATGAGCTGGCTTCTGCAACAACTGGATTCATCATCAAAGCGTTTGATATACCTCATTTAGAAGCCAACCCTCAAAAAATTTCTGAACATTTAAGCAATAAAAATATTTCGATAGAAGCTATTGATTTATATAATAGTATTCATCAAAAAGCTGAATTAGCTCGTTTTGCAGGTGTGTTGTCTGATATGTCATCCTTATACTCAGATGCGGAAAAACTTCTGAATATGTTGGAGTTAAAATAAATTTTATAAAGTTTCAAAGCAATAAATATTTTTTTATGGCCTGTGTCAACTCAAAATAGTAAAATGCTAAAGAAGGATACTGTGGTGAATAAATTTTAATAATTTTTTTTTAAAACAATAGTAATGAAGCCCAATTTAATCTATATTTGTGTCACTTTTTTAGCTCTATCAGCCATGAAATGTAAAGAAAATATCCAACCAACACTAGATGTACAAGGACACCGCGGCTGGAAAGGATCCTTCCCAGAAAATACATTGGTGGGTTTTAGAGAAGCCCTTAAGCTTGGGGTGAATACCTTAGAAATGGATGTGGTAATCTCCAAAGATAGTCAAGTTGTTGTATCTCATGAGCCATGGTTCAACTCCTTTTTTACAACATTAGCTGACGGAACGCCTCTAAGCCCTGATGCTGAAAAAAACCACAATATATTCCAACTTACATATGATGAGGTGAAAAGTTATGATGTAGGTCTTCGATCACATCCGAAATATCCACAACAACAGTCGGTTGCAGCATATAAGCCTACACTTCTAGAAGTAGTTACGACTATGGAAAATGAGTTTAAAACTAAAAACTTTAAATACAATATCGAAATTAAAAGGAAAAAGACAGATGATGGTGTTTTTAATCCAGGTGTGGAGACTTTTGCAGACTTAGTCATAGAGGTATTGGAGCCACTGAAATTACATGACAGGGTGATAATACAATCATTTGACCACGAAACATTAATATATATCAAATCAAAGTACCCTAAATATGTAACTGCAATATTAGTAGAAGATGAAAATGGGCTAGAATCTCATTTAAGTCAACTAAGGTATATACCAGAAATATATAGCCCATACTACAAAAATGTGGATGAACGACTTATCCACCTGTGTAGAGCTAAAAATATGAAAATAATACCATGGACAATCAACGAAACACAAGACATAGAACAAATGATAAATCTTGGTGTAGATGGAATTATATCCGATTATCCAGAAAGAGTGATGGAGTTAATAAAGATAAAGAAATGAGACAATTTGAATCTTCCAATATTAATTAATTGGCAATTAACAATTCAAGTTTAAGACTTGTTTTGATCGAATAACTCCATGACTTTCCGTGGGTTATAAAATGAATATTGATGATTTCAGTCCTGCTACACAATTAAAAAGCAAACACTTATAATATTCTATGTATTAGGACCCTTCAAACTATTCATGGATTTATAGATTACTGTTTGAATTTTTTCCCTTATTTCTTTGTTGTGCAAAATTTGATTTTTAGTAGAAGGGTAAGTTCTATTAGAAATAAAAGTATATATCATGTCATTTTCTGGATCTGCCCATGTACAAGTACCTGTATAGCCGGTGTGACCATAAATTGATGCTGGCGCATATGCTGATACATTCTGCTTACTTAAGCCATCTAGTTCCTTCATATCAAATCCATATCCTCGACGTGAGGAATTGAAATATCGGGTGGTGAATGACTTAACAGTTTCGGGCTGCAAAAACTGAAAACCGCCATAATTACCCTTATTTAACAACATTTGCATCATGATGGTCACTTCTGTAGCCGTCGAAAACAATCCAGCATGCCCTGCCACACCACCCATCATAGCGGCACCCATATCTTGGACATGCCCTCTAATAATTTGATGTCTATAATAGTTGTCTATTTCTGAAGGTGCGATTTGAGATAGGTTGTGCGATTTAAATGGGTTAAACCCTGTAAACCTCAAGCCCAATTTTTTATAAAAGTGTTCTTTTACAAAATTCTCTACACCACCGTTAGCTTTATTATCAATAGCCTTAAAAAGCAGGTAAAAACCTAAATCACTATACCTATAAGCATTACTTTCTCTAAGAGGGGTGGTATATATTTGCGAATACATCGAATCAATATAATCATCTCTCAAAAACATATTTTTAGCCACTGGAATAGTAAAATTGTCTTGAAGTGTTCGCCTATAATATTGAGTGTTTATTAAAGCCGACTTACTAGTAAGAAGGGTGTTTTTATAAAAAGGCAGCCATGGATTAATTCTGCCATTGTGCGTCAACAAAGCACCTATAGTTACATCTAATTTATTTGTTGTGTCGATTTTGTGAATGTATTTTTGCAAAGGTGCATCAAGATCTAATTTATTATCTTCCACCAATTTCATTGCTGCCAATGTGGTGGAAAGTATTTTTGTTATGGAAGCTATGTCATAAATAGTATTTGTTTGAGTAGGACCATCGCTTTCTGAAAGCTTGCCAAAGGCATTTTGATAAATTATACGTCTGTTTTTAGCTACTACTACTTGACCGCCTGGGAAAGCACCCATTTTTAGACCCCAATCCATTAATTTATCAATGTTATTGAGTGTGTCAGTAGTCATATTGACCATTTCGGGCAATCCGTAGCCCATTCTATTTAGATGTTTTTTTGATATTCCCTCACCAGCAACAAATTTTTGACTCCCGCTAAAGGGCAATTTGCCTTCTATATCAAAAACACCCAAAAGACCTTGAACTGTGGCATCTTGTGTGATAGGATCATTGTCGTAATTTATGACTAAATGGTCTATATTTTCTAGTTTGGCTAATAAATAAGGACTACCCAAAAGAACTACTCTCACTCGTGTCTTCTTTTGTAAATCTTCAATAAAACTGACCAAAATTTTAGGAATTTGAGCGCTAAAATCTCCTTTCTTGCCTGATGTATGAATAGCAATAACCACATCTTCATATTGTGATAGTATATTGAGCCTTGTAGCATACTCTGCTCTCAAATAGTTAGGCATAAGCTGAAAGTGGTGGGCTTCCATATAATCATCAATTCTAGCTTGAAAAGGAGTTTTATTATAATGATTAACGCTTAGAGTAGCTATGGTTTTAATTGGGATTTCACTCCAGGGGATAAGGTTTTTTTCGTCTCTGACAAGAGTCAATGCAGACTCAGCTATGGATTGTTTGATGGATAAAGCCCTATTGTTATTTATTGTTGTGGACAAATTAAAAGTAGGAATTTCCTGTATTCGATCCAGACCACATTTGTACTTAGCTCTCAAAATTCTATATACAGATTCATTCAATCTATCCAATGTAATCTTGCCTGTAGATATGTAGGACTTGATGGCATTGAAAGCATCTGGCAAATTTTCGGGCAACAATAATATATCATTTCCAGCTAAGAAAGCTTCAGCTTCAGCAATACCTGAAGGATAATTTTTAGTAACTGCCTTCATATCCATTGCGTCAGTTATGATTAACCCATGATAGCCAATATCTTCGCGCAATATATTTTTAACAAGTTTTTCAGACATAGACGCTGGCATATGTTTCCTATTATCTATTGCCGGCATATGCAAATGACCTACCATTATAGCTCCCACACCTTGACTAGCCAATCTCCTAAATGGAAAAAACTCATATTCTTCTAATCTTTTTCGGTCATGCGGAATGATAGGCAAATCAAAATGTGAATCCACTTGTGTGTCGCCATGACCTGGAAAATGTTTGATGCATGCCAATATCCCTTCATCTTCCATTCCTTTTATATACATATATCCTTTAGAAGTGACGTGAAATGGGGATTCACCCAATGATCTATCAAAAATTACCGGGTTATTGGGATTTATGTTAATGTCCACCACAGGCGCAAAATTGAGATGTATGCCAACAGCTTTACACTGTTTAGCTATTTCTCTGCCCATTTGGTAAATAAGCTTATTGTCATGTACTGCCCCCAACATCATTTGTTTTGGAAATGAAATGGCTTTATCTGGAAATCGCATCCCTAGACCCCATTCGGCATCTATAGCCATCAACATCGGAGTTTGGGACATTTTCTGAAACTTATTGATGAGTACAACTTGTTCTTCTGGCGACCCTTGAAAAAAACAAAGTCCCCCAATATGGTATTTTTGAATATATTTTTGAATAAGGTTGTCTTCAGCAACATTACCTTTTGAGTAAGCTCTCACCATGAACAATTGACCTATTTTTTGGTCTAAAGTCATATTATCTATTATGGAATTCACCCAAATATCCTCCCTTTGAAGATAACTTTGACTTTGTGTATTTAGTCCAAAAATTACTAAAATAAATAAAACTATATTTAACCTCAATCTGCTATATCTTTTCATATTATTTCCGAATCCAACTTGTGGTATCTTTATTTAAACGATTATAATGACTAAAAGCCACGTAATATTGTGTTAAAAAATATCACAAATGTAATAAAATTTTTACTAAACACACTTCAAATTAAATGAAAATATTATATATAATTCATATATAACCATTATAAAGAATTTAAACCTTGTAGAAGATATGAAACTTTCTCACTTTTGAATTGTGGAAATATTAATTAATCTGAATGGACTTCAGCAAAGTTATAAATATATTACATTCTTACTTCGTACATGTTTTTCCAGTTCTTGCCTGTGACCATAAATGTCCCGGATTTAGGCAAAAAAGCAATACCATTAAAAACTTCGCCTTCTGTATTTTCCATTTTTAAAGATTCAAATTCATAAACATTTGTCACACGCCCTGTGGATGCTTCAATTTTTGCTATTTGATGGGTTGTGTATATATTGGCATAAATAAAACCATCAACAAACTCTAATTCATTGAGATAATTGACTTCTTTTTGACCTGCATACACATGAATTGTTTTCAAAGGCTGCAAGGTTTCAGGATCTATCCATGTCAGTTTATTACTTCCATCGCTTATGATAAGATTTGTACCATCATTGCACATACCCCACCCTTCGCCAGTAGCTGATCTAAAACCCGACTTAGACAATATATTGAGTTCTTCGTCATAAATCAACATAATACCTTCTTTCCATGTGAGTTGATATACTTTATCATTTAGTATTGTAAGTCCTTCTGCAAAAAATTCTTTGGGGACTTCGACAGTTTTCACCACAACTCCATTGGAAGGTTGTACTTTTCTTATCAAAGACTCTCCATATTGACCTCCAGATTCGTAAAGAAAACCATTATGATATTCTAATCCTTGCGTATAAGCCTTATCATCATGCGCCAATTTGCGAACTATTGAATACATGCTTTGTGCCACATTCAGATCAGAAACAATATTAAAGGGCAAGGCCACGGTATTTGATTTCTCTTTTTTCCAAAGTGTTACATCTACAAAATGAGGCCCTAAGCCTATATTTTTCGTATTTATTACGACCTTAAAGGAAGTTTCTAATGGAAGCCTGATATTTTTATTCATCACCACAATAATGGAATCGTAGCCTTTTAAGTTGTTTTCATTGAGTTGCATTTCAAAATTTTGGCCATATTTGACAACATGATTTTTGTCTGGTGTAACAATGATGTCAGCAAATTTTAAATCTTTAGGACTAGTGA
>CAZBCV010000048.1:0-4137 GCA_964490495.1 uncultured Aureispira sp.
TCAATGAATCGGAATGGGGATATAATTGGGAATTGGGCTTTGAAGCCAAAAAATTTCGTTTTGGGTGGACAAATACAAGAGCATTGACTGATGTTTTTACCAACGATGGGAATAGAGGACGTATTCGTGCCAATGGCAATCAGTTTTTCTTAGGTTATAGATTTTAGTGTGAGCGACGGTCAAAAATCGTACAATGAATTGAAATATTAATTGACTTGTCGTTGGGGAAAATAAAAAATGAAATGACGATACATAAAATTGATGAGAGATTTAAGCGATTGTACATTGAAATATTCGCCCTTAATCTGATAGAATTTATCTTTGATTCAAAAGATTTATAATAAATTAATCAACTAATGTCTTTCATAAGTAACTATGAACATTAATTTTGTGGAAATTTTTCCACCCTACATAAAGCAAAAAGTAAAATGATATTAATAACCAATGATGATGGGATAGTAGCCCCAGGTATTCGAGCCCTTATAGAAGCGGCAAAAAAATTTGGTGAAGTACTAGTAGTTGCACCCGATTCACCACAGTCCGGACAAGGACACGCCATCACTATCACAAAACCACTCAAACTCAGAAAAGTGCACTTATTTGAAGGTGTAGAAGCTTATGAATGTAGTGGCACGCCTGTAGATTGTGTCAAATTAGCTAAAAATGTACTTTTGAAAGGTAAAAAAATAGATTTGTGTGTTTCAGGAATAAATCATGGCGCCAACAATTCTATCAATATCATATATTCTGGAACGATGTCGGCGGCTATGGAAGCCAGCATCGAAGGAATAGATTCGATAGGGTTTTCGTTGCTCAATTATAGTTTCGATTCAGACTTTACCGCAGCTCAGTTCTTTGCTGAAAAAATTATTCGATCAGTTTTGGAAAATCCTTTAGATACAAATTGTAAATTACTCAATGTCAACATTCCAGACCTTCCGATAGACCAAATAAAAGGCATAAAAATATGCAGACAAGGAAGAGGTACATGGAATGAAGATTTTCAAGAAGGAATAGATCCAAGGGGAGAAAAATATTATTGGCTGACAGGAAAATTTGAATCTTTTGAGCCAGACGACAATTTAGATAACGATATTAATGTCTTGAAAGCTGGATATATCTCCGTAGTACCTTCTATGCATGATTTAACCTGTTATTCGGCCATTTCATCACTTAAAAATTTAGAATCATGATAGAAAAAAATTCAATTATATTCGGCATTTTGTTAGGAGCAGTTGTTCCAGTTTTAGGTTTTATGTTTGTAGAATTATTATTTGATGTGTTAACTTATTTCAATTTAATGGAAGCAGTTTCTCCATCCTCATCCAATAGACGAATGAGAACATTGACTTTATTGGCACTTTGTTTTAATTTAATTCCATTTAATATTTCTAAAAAATATCGATGGGAAGAAACAATGCGAGGCATGATCATTCCTACTGTAATTTATGCTGGCGCATGGATATATATGTTCAGAGAAGTTTTGTTTTATAATTAATTATATTCATTTGAAATATTATATCATAGCTGGCGAAGCATCAGGAGACTTGCATGGGTCAAATCTTATCAAAGAAATCCAGAAGTTAGATTCAAGTGCTACATTTAGGTGTTGGGGAGGTGACAAAATGGAAGCTCAAGGTGTACACTTAGTAGAGCATTTCAAAAATATGGCCTTCATGGGTTTTATTGAAGTTATTCGCAATATCACAACTATTCTGAAATTAATGTCCAAATGTAAATCAGACATCAAGTCTCATCCACCAGATGTTTTGGTCCTTATTGACTATCCAGGATTCAATATGAGAATTGCTGAATGGGCAAAAAAACAAGGTATAAAGGTAGTTTATTATATCACACCACAAGTATGGGCATGGCACAAAAGTCGAGTACATAAATTAGGAAAATTTACCGATAAATTACTAGTGATACTGCCTTTTGAAAAAGACTTTTTTAAGTCACATCATTATGAATCCGTTTTTGTAGGTCATCCATTGCTAGATGCTATTCAAAATTTTCAAGCTACTGAACCCCTAAAGAAAACAAAAAAACCACTCCTGGCTCTTCTGCCTGGAAGCCGAAAACAAGAAATCTCACACATCTTACCTATCATGCTTCAAGCCTGCAAAAAATGTGACATGGATATAGTTTTAGGATGTGCACCTTCTCTGGATGAATCCATATATCTAAAACTCATTGCCAAAGAAAACCTTCAGAACAAAATAACTATTTACAAAAATCAAACTTACGACATTCTTTCAGTAGCAGATTATGCGTGGGTAGGAAGTGGAACAGCTACTTTAGAAACTGCTCTTTTTGGTGTACCCCAAATAGTTTGCTATAAAGGAAATTTCTTATCTTACCATATTGCAAAGCTCCTTGTAAATATTCCATTTATCTCACTAGTCAATCTTATAGCCGACAAAGAAATTGTGAAAGAACTCATTCAAAATGACTTAACTCCTGAAAACCTTACTCAAGAAACACAGCATCTTATACAAAACCACGCTCAAATAAAATCTATGTATTTAGACTTAAAAAACAAACTTGGAAATGAAGGCGCATCGAAAAGAGCTGCAACAGAAATCGTAAAACTAGTAAATATTTAAATGGATATCACTCAAATCACAAATCAATTATTGAATGAGGTACAAGGAATTGGGTGGCAAGAGTGGACGAGTACCCTATTCCAAATTGCAAGTGTTATCTACGCCCAAAAAAATAATATTTGGGTGTATCCCACAGGAATTTTGGGCGTTTTGCTAGCCGCTTGGGTTTACTTCTTTATTGCATCTCCTCCCTTATACGCTGAAGGAGGTCTTCATTTGTATTATTGTGCCATAAGTCTGTATGGATGGTACAATTGGAGAATAAAAAAATCCGATGCCACGGAGTACTACCCTATCACTTGGTGCAGAAGCGATGAAAGAATATTGGGTTTACTTATTTTAGTCATAGCCTACGCCATAATATCCTTTATTTTGAATAATTATACTGATAGCAATACACCCTATCTTGATGCTATCGTTTCATCATCAGCCATTACAGCTATGTGGTGGATGACAAAAAGAAAAATTGATAATTGGTGGGCGTGGATATTTAGTAATATTTTTGCCATACCCCTTAATTTTTATAAAGGTTTTGTTCTCTTTACTTTAATGTACCTCTTTTTCTTAGGTCTAGCTTATGTCGGTCTTAGAAAATGGATAACTTTGGCAGAAAATAAAGTGCCACAAAACTCTTAAAACAATTTGTACTGAATACCTAAATCTAGTCCAATTGGGTATTCTTTGATGGAATGAATCCATTCCCTATCAGAATTTACATTTAAAAACATATTACCCTTGACACTTAAATTTATTCTTGAACTTAACCCATAATTTATTCCCGATTGAATATTAAATATGTGAGTTTCTGCGAAGGTATTAAGTTGGCTCTCAATACTTGAATACTCTATAAGACTTTGAGCATTAATCTCATTTCTGATATTTACTTTATTAAATTTTTGAGAAATTAGATACCAATAGCCTATTTGATTTTCCCAAAAAAACTTTTTCCAAATTCGTTTTGAAACACCTATATTAATATCCAAATACCCTATCCGCGCATTATTGGAAATCTTTTCAAAGGTATTCGATTCAGAAAATAAGTCTTGACTTGTAGTCAGTGAATTTCTAGAATCTTTAAAAACATTGATAAGCCGTGCTTCATTGGCGTTAAAATGATTTAACTGGTTAAAGTGTCTGTAATGTAATGAACTGTAAAATGTCCAAGAATTGGGGTTATACGATAATCTTAAACCTCCATAATAATTTTGAACATTACTGTAAGTGTGTGACATAAGACCCAAATCTAGGTGGACCAATATCTTGTTTATTTTAGAAATATCAACTTGTGGTGTAGGCAAATTATTAATGGTCAAAAAATTAATAAACTCAACCTTTAAACGTGGTAAAGGCAAAATTTCAACTTGTGACGATTCAATCAAAAAATCATCATTTTCTTCTTCATTCGATTCCATCATACTTAACTTTTCGTTTATGTGGTTTTCTATTGGAGTATATGTAGTACTTAATTCATTTTTAGGGCTTAAAAATTCTGTTGAAGTGCTTTGTTCTTTATTGATTGAAGATAGACTAT
>CAZBCV010000048.1:4237-7203 GCA_964490495.1 uncultured Aureispira sp.
CCCCACAAAAAGAAAAACAAACGATTCTTCCTTTTTTGAGTAGGCATCTCTATGTCTAATAGGGCTTTCATAGACATCCATTGCTCATTTTGTAATTTTTCGAACTCTTTATTATTCATATGTTTTTAGAAATTTTTCAGGAAATAATAATCTTTGAAGTTGCTTACGAGCTTCACTCAAATACCATTTAGATGTACCCTCCGGGATTGTAAGACATTGACTAATTTCTTTGTGTGAATATCCTTCTATTGCATACTTTACAAATACTTCTTTTTGTTTAGAGTCTAATGAATTTATGGAATGGAGTATATGATCATATAAATCAGGCTCTGTAGTGTTAAATTGTACAGATTCAAAACTTTGAGAATTGTCTAAAAGCAAATATTTTATATTTTTATTTTCTTTTCGAAAATGATCAGATAAAGTATTAAAAGTTATCCTCCTTATCCATGCCTCAATAGGAGCTCTATGGTCGAAATTATGAATATTCTTAAAAACTTTCAAAAAAGCATCATTGACTATTGTACAAATGACTTCTTGGTCTTGGGTATATCGTTTGCACATAACGTACATACTAGAGAAATACTTTTTATAAAGTATTTCTTGAGCTTTTCTGTCATTTTTTTGACACGAATCTATGATAATAAGTTCGTCGTGCATTTAATAAAAAAAATAAAATTCACATATTTTCTGTTTTAACCCCGCATATTAAAAATGCTTTTGGGTATTGTATCAATATCCTTACAAATATACGTCAAAAGAAAAGATAAGGTTGGAAAAAAATTATTTTATTTATAATTAATTAAAATTTGAAAGACTTTCTAATGCCTCCAAATATAATTTTGTTAGCTAAAAGGCAGCTCAAAAGTATATAAGAATATTTCATATCAGCTTCATAATATTACAAATTAGAGTATAAGACCTATAACCTTATTGGTTTAATAATTGGCACGATAATGGTAATTAGGTCAATACCTAAAATTGTTTAAAATAAAAATGTATTGTATGATGAAGTCTTTATTAAAGGTTTTCATAGCCTTGTTTATTATTGTAGTTACTACAAAAAATTCTATTTCTCAATCTCGTGCTTTTAGACCTTCTCTATTTACATGGGAAGGCGCAAGAACAGGCCCTAAAGCCCAATGGAACGCCGATGATATATCTAATATTTATAAAAACATAGATGATGTAGATGTTAAAGTTACACTTATTGATCCTCACAATATCAATACGACAACACAAAACCCGAGCGAATTCAACGATTGGACTAAAACGAACACTTTCTATGGAAAGGGCAATTTTGCATTCCAAATTGTATCAAGAGCTGCATTGCAGTCGGCTTGTTTAGAATTTGAATTTTCACACCCTGTTTTTCTCAATCAATTTGAAGTATGGGATATCGATATGCTTCAAAACAGTACTTCACCTCTCACGACATATCAGGATAGTATTCATGTCTTTGCAGAGAATCAAAGAGGGTCAATTCCTTTAGTTTTAGAGTATATGGATACAACCTCCGTTTTTACCATTTACGGTCAAAGCGCAAAAGCCAATTTTATAAGTGGAATCAATGGCGATGTGAGTCATCACAACCTCGCTGGTGCCCTTAAAATATCATCTATTCATCCCTTGACAAAATTTACTATTTGTTATGCCAATGGAAGTGAAGATGATGGATTAAGTAATAGTCATGCTATAAAAATACCTGAATTTACTTTCAGTGAGCTCATGGGAAGTATTTCTGGCAAGGTCATCGATTTTGACACTGGAATGCCCGTAGCTGGAGCAACTATTATGTTGAGGGATTCCAATGGAGAGCTTGTCGTCAATAAAGAAGGTTGGGCCATGCAAGCATTAACCGATGAAACTGGCGAATACCATTTCAAGTTTTTGAAAATGGGAGAATATGAGGTGGTAATGCTACATCCCACAGGATACGAAAACCATAGCGATATAGATGGCATTACGGATGGTATTATTAGTCCAGTGCTGCATGTTGACCTCACCCAGTCCATTGAAAACAATTTTTTTGTCCATCGAATTACTCCATTGCCAGTCGTTCTCACTAAATTTGAAGCCAATCATAAAGGTCATCAAAAAGTTGAACTTTATTGGCATACCTCGTCAGAACAAAATAGTGATTATTTTGAATTATTTACTTCAAATGATGGAACTAATTATACAAAAATTGGTAGAATAAAATCAAAAAACAGTTTCAATAATAGCTATAGTTTTGATTATGTCCATAATGTAAACACTTCCACGCTGTATTTCAAACTTTTTCAAATCGATTATGATGGCGGTGTCCAAAATTTAGGTATTACTTCGATAAAATTAAATTCAGAATCAGAAAACATAAAGGTTTTTCCAACTCTCTTTTCTGAAAGTTTAATCATAACGAGTTCAGATAAAAATAACGAAATTCAACAAATCATCATCTATGATCAAGCCATGAAGGCTGTTTTCCATAAAACCTCAAGCCATAAGGGACATGAAATTCTTTTAGACAACTTATCTTTACCAAAAGGACTATACTTTGTTTATGTAAAAACCTTAAATTCTGAAAAAACATTTAAAACAATAAAAATGCATTAAGAATTTACTTGCAAAAATATAAGCAAGAATTGGGCATCAACATTTCAATAATAAATGTTTGATGCCTTTTCTTTTTACAATTTTGGTCATCTTAATTCATTAGAAAACAAAAACCAAAAATACGATTTAGTGTTAAAGGACACATCATCACAAAACGGAAAGGTGCGAAAGATAAATATTTTTTGGTTGAGGCGGGATTTAAGACTCTATGATAATGCAGGATTATACCATGCGTTGAGAAGTGGCCAATCTGTGCTACCGATTTTTATATTCGACAAAAACATCCTGGATAAATTAGAAGATAAGGACGATGCCCGTGTCTCTTTTATTTACACAGCTCTTAAAAACATAAAATCTGAATTGCAGAATAT
>CAZBCV010000048.1:7303-17629 GCA_964490495.1 uncultured Aureispira sp.
AAAAGAAAGTGGATAACAAAACTTAATAGCCGAGGAGAAGGCGCTGACTCTTACTATTTCAAAGCCTACCCTACTGATAAATATTTTCACAACTTTATTAAGTTAGCAAACCCATTGCCCATGATTGCGCTCGAAGATATGGGTTTTGTTCGCACTTTAAAAGATCTGCCATCAGACCATATACCTCAGTCCATTATAAAGAACTATGAACAAACAAGGAATTTTCCTAGTATAATCGGAACAAGTCGATTGGGCATTCATTTTAGATTTGGTACCATTTCTATTCGTGAAAAAGCTAGAAAATCTATCGCATTGAGTGAAACTTATTTATCAGAGCTCATATGGAGGGATTTTTATTCTATGATTTTGTATCATTTTCCACATGTAGAGAAAGGTAGTTTCCGTTCAGAATATGACCATATTCCTTGGGTGAATAACCCAGAGCACTTTGAGGCATGGACGCAAGGAAAGACGGGTTATCCTATTGTTGATGCTGGTATGAGAGAACTCCTGCACACTGGTTTTATGCATAATAGAGTGCGTATGATCACGGCGAGTTTTCTGACAAAACATTTATTAATTGATTGGAGATGGGGTGAGTCATGGTTTGCACGGCATCTATTAGATTTTGATTTAGCTTCTAATAATGGTGGTTGGCAATGGGCTGCGGGTTGCGGAACAGATGCCGCGCCCTATTTCAGAATTTTCAGCCCAGATGCACAGACCGAAAAATTTGACAAAGACAAAAAATATATCAAAAAATGGATACCTGAATATAACACCATAAATTACCCAAAACCCATCATTGACCATAAAATAGCAAGAGAAAGATGCCTAAACACTTACAAACTGGGATTGGGAAAATAGTGGGATTTTATTCACAAAAAAACTAAAATTTCACTTGTACTGAGAATGAAGGAGTTATAGGTAGAATACTCACCTTTCTCAAATATTTATTGCCAGGTGGTTCTGGATTTTTGTAAATGTATATAAAATAAGCGTTCAATCGGTTGTATATGTTATAAATATTCAAATTAAAAATTGTCTCCATTTTTTTTGATTTTTTGCTATAAGAAGCATTCAAACTCATCTGATGAAAAGGTGGTAATCTGTAATTATTCCTTCCCTCTGTCCTGAGTGCCGTTACGCCAAAAGGTGTTGCGAACTCTTCGGTTGCTAAACTAAATGTATTCCCCGTATTATATACAAAACTCATACCTGTAGAAAATTTTGGGTTCCAATTATATGTTACACCAGTATGTAAATCCCAGGTTTTGTCATGAGTAGCCGGGAAGCCAATATTTTCATTCAAATCAGGAAAAAACCTTAGCGTTCTGGACCATGTCATAGAAAACCAACCTCTTAAATCTCCTTGTATCTTGTGCATTAAAAACTCCAAACCTCTTGATGTACTATTTCCTGTCAAAACATTTCGTTCCCAATCTTTTGCTGTATTGTAGTGAGTATTGACCCCATCTTCAGTAAAAAGAAAGTGAAATAGTTCTAAGGGATAAGTAAATTCTAATACATTAGCAAGTTGTTTATTATAAGCGCCTACATGAAAATATAACCCATCAAAAGGATAATAAGTGTATGAAGCGCTCCATTGTGTGGAATTTTGAGGCCTAACATTTGAAGTAGATGGAATCCAAATATCTGATGGCATTCCTAAACCTGGATTTGTAAGTAAATGTATATATTGTTCCATTTCACTGTAAGCCAAAGCTATCATATGCTTTTTATGCGGTGTCCATAATACTTTAAGGCGGGGTTGTACCGAACTGTATGTGGACCCTTCTGTATTGAATGCACTCAAATGAATACCACCATAAAGAAAAAGTGAAGTATTGAGTTTGAAATTATCCTCCACATAAAATTGATAGTGTTTGGCAATAACTACTGAATCAGGTTCAATAATATTTTCTGCAGCACCTTCCAAAATGACTGTACTTTGCCGAATAGATGGATTGAAATTTTGAAGCAATAGATTACCGCCAGCTCTCAATACATGCCTGTCATTGATATAATACTCTAAATCCCCTCTAATATTTCTATCATTAATTCTTGATTGACTTAACAAATCTAATTCTTGAGTAGTTTGTCTGTCCAAAAACGTATTTTTAAAAACATAACTAGAGCGAGTGCCACTATTGAAATTTAACAAGCCGGATTGTATTTTTATATTGATCTTGTCATTCAGCATGAAGCTCCAGTTGACCGAAGCACAAGTCGTGCCCCATTTCAAACCATTTCTATCAAAAACGTTTAATAAAAATTCTTCTGTTTTAATTTCTGTATTTTTTACTAACTGCAACCGATCGCCACCGTTGTAAAAAGTCAGACTCAATTGATGTGTAGGAGTAAACCGATGAGTGACTTTACCTAAAACATCATGAAAAGCCACATTTATCCCATCGTACCGAGTGTAGTTCTTCAGAAGCTTATCCACGTATAAATTTAGCCAAGAAGTGCGCGCAGTAAGATTGTAAGTAGTCTTTGGATTTTTAAAAGGCCCGTTAAAGTGAACCCTTGCACCAGTCAATCCGGCTGTCAACTGTGTATTGTGCTTATTTTTATCCCCATCTTTCAATTTTATATCTAATACTGAAGAAAGCCTACCCCCATATCTTGCTGGAAATCCATTTCGAATAAAGCTAGCTTCTTTGATACTTTCCTCCATAAATATTGAAGATATTCCCGCCACGTGACTCGTTTCATAAAGCGTTATTCCATCCAAAAGTATTAGATTTTGATCGGGTGTTCCTCCTCGAACAAATAATCCACTTTGACCTTCATTACCAGATTGCACACCTGGCAAAATACGAGTATTAAAGACGACATCATTGTCACCAGAGATGGACTTATAATCTTTGTTTTTAAAAACATCAACCGTAAATCCTCCATCTGACAAATACCTTGATTTTATAGGATTATCTATGGTAATTGTGTCTAAAAAACTATTGGATTCAAGGGGAACTTTCAAATAAGCTTTGTCTGACAGGTTCACAAGAAATTTAGCTGTTTTGTAGGCCAAATAGGACACTTCCACTGAAACTTCTCCTTTAATGGAATTTAGAACAAAATAGCCTTTGTCATTGGTTAGAACAGATTTTCCTGTTGTGGTGTTAATGACTATTGCTCCTGCAATATTTTCGCCAGTATCCAAATCATAAACTTGTCCATAAATCAATTGTTTGTCTTTGGCTTTCAATTTTCCAGTAATCACAACTCTGTTGGGTGGTTTCACTATCAAAGCCAAATCGTAGTCAATAAACACTTGATTCAAGACTTCTCTCAAGGTACCCACATAATTATTAGGTTGAGGTTTTACATTGTCGTCTAAATAGTTGGCATTGTAACTAAATGTCAACTTGTTTTCTTCAGCGATAAATTTTAGTAAAGACTTTATATCCTCAAATTCTTTGTCGGAAGAAATATTGATTTTAGTATTCAATATGTCATTTTGTCCCAATATTTGATTGATATTGAAAAACAAAAAAACAATCAAAACAGACTTCCAAATCATATTTTAGCATTTGAAGTCCAAAATTACAATATTTTTTCCATTAATTTGATATTTTAAGCCCGAAATTAAGACTAATTCTTCAAGAATTTCAGCCAATGGAAGATTAGAAAAAGATGTATTGATTTTACAATTGTCACTATCTGAAATATTTTCAGCATATTTAAGATTCAAATTATATTGAATGGCCAAAGTATTGAGCACTACACTTAAGCTTTGATCTTTAAATACCAATACATTCTTTGCCCATGATTTTGCATCAACTTGTGGAACTTTTTGAGTAGAAATACCTCCAGCGTTGATAGTTAATTTATCATTTGCGATGAGATTATATGAACGATCTTTGTAAGTGACACGGACATGGCCCTCTGAAACATAAACTGTTGTATTGTCTGAATGAGTAAAAATTACAAATTGTGTACCCAATACTTCCAATATACCATGATGCATAGCGACTTTGAAGGGTTCAGTTGGGTTTTTTGCAACATCAAAAAAGCATCTGCCATCTAATTTCCATTGGCGATTGTCCAACATTTTCAATCGACTATTTTTATCAAGAGTGATGACTGAACCATCGTTGAGGTCGGTTTCCATAATCTCATTTTGGGCTATCCATTCCTTAGTAACCTTTGAAGAGTCTAAAAAGTAATTGAGAGCCAACAAAGACATCGTCACAAAAACAAATATTGCTGCCACTTTAGTCAAGCTCAGTCTATTAGTGGTAAGCACTGAATTATCCATTCTTTTGTCAACTTTCTGCCATGCCGCTTCCACGTTGACTTCTTGATAAGATTTTACTCCGTCTATATAAGCCTCTGGTTGCACTACAGTCTTAAGTTGCCGAATGTTATCTTCGGTTTCTTTCTTCCATTGAGTCAAGATCTGTGCTTCTTCAGCCTTTTCTTTACCTATTAACCAATTTAACCACTTTGTTTTCAAATGCATAAAAATTATAATATATTATGAAAATATAATGAATAATATCAATTTAGTAACGAGTGAGGCTTTAATTATTTTATAAGCCTTGGCCATTTGGGCCTCCACTGTTTTTATGCTGATTCCCATACTATCAGCTATTTCAATTTGGGTGACACCCTGTAACTTATTTAAAGTAAATATCTCCCTGCATTTGGGAGGTAATGCTTGAATGGATTGATTCAATTTTTCCAACATCAAATAATATTCTACTTCCTTATCGTCCACTGTCAAATAAACTTCTTTATCATTGACTTTATAGTATTCTTGTGTCACTTTTGCTCCTATATTGTTTCGTTTGTACTCATCCAAACATTGGTTTTTGACCATTAAAAACAAATATGAAGTCCAATTCTTTTCTTTGTCGATTATCTGCTTTCTATTCCACAACTTTACAAAAACGTCTTGAACCATATCTTCTGCCTTATCCAAATCCTTTGTGAACTTTAATGCATAATTGCACAAGGGCTGATAATACTCATTAAACACAATTCGAAACTCCTTCTTTTCCAACTCAAAAATGTTTGCTTCAAAACTTTTACTACATTTTTATACTTTTGAGGAGTCCTAAAAACAATTGTTAATTTAGTTTTTTGAACTCCTTGAGAAAAAATAATCTCTAAAAATTATTTCTTTTCTACAGATAATCGATAAATTCTAAAGGACAAAAGTAAGAAAAATAGTCATATACTAGAAATAAAAAATGCAAGGTGACGTTTGCCTGACACTTTTTCTACATATTTTTCACATTACTTGTAATTCTAAAGTCAAATATTCCGGTTTTTAACGGTTTTTCAAGGCTATTTGGCACTCTATTTCTTGAATAATATTGGAGACATCCACTTCTTGAAATTCACACCATTTTCCATACTTTTTAAACCACGTGACTTGCCTTTTCGCATAGCGTCGAGAATGAATTTTTATTTTTTCTATGGCCTCTTGCAAAGAAGTCTTTCCCTCAAAATGGTCAAAAAGCTCCCGATATCCTACAGTATCTAATGCTCTCAAGTCTTTTTGATTATGTAATGACAAAGCCTCAGCCACAAGCCCATCATTAATCATACTATCTACACGGAGGTTAATAGTTTCGTAGAGTTTTTCTCGATGAGGATTGAGCAAAATAGGAATAAGTTCTACTTCTTGTGAAAGTGAACTCTTTTTTCGACCTAAAAACAAACTATAAGGCTGACCTGAACTTAAACAAACAGACAAAGCCCTGATAACACGTCTTGAATTATTCAAATCTACATTGTGGTAATAGTCCGGATCGTGCTTCAATAGCAGTTCTTGTAAAGGTTTCAGGCCCTCTTCCAAAAATAATTTTTCGAGGTCTTCCAAAATATGCGGCTTTAAATCTGGAAATTCATCGATGCCTTGAATAAAAGAATTAAAGTACAAACCAGTCCCTCCTACCCATAAGGCAATGTCATTTGTCGCAAAATAAAATTCGAGTTTTGTTGCTAATTCATCTACATATTGACCCACATCGTAACTATCGGAGATGCTCTTATGATTGATAAAATGGTGCTTAACCATAGCCAATTGATGGTCAGAAGGCTTGGCTGTACCAATGGTCATTTCTTTATATATTTGACGGCTATCGCATGAAAAAATTTCGCAATTGTACTTTTGCGCAATGGTCAAAGCCAATGAAGTCTTGCCAGAGGCGGTGGGCCCAGCAACAACAATTAAAAACTTTTTGTTATGAAATGAGTTAGACTCCATGAGGATTTCTTAGCTTTACGCCACAAAAGTACGATAATAAAATATGTTATATAAATTTTTAAAAGTCTTAGTAGGTTTTTCCTTAAAAATATTTTTTCATAGAATATACGTTAGCGGCACCGAGCACGTAAATCCCAATAAAGCACAACTCATAGCCTCAAACCACCCAAGTGGTTTTTTAGAGCCTTTGATTATGGCTTGTTATTTGCCGAAACCGCTATATTTTTTGGTGAGAGGAGATGTTTTCGAAAACCCTATAGCCAATTACTTTCTCAGGGCCACCCATCAGATACCCATATTTAGATTTAGAGATGGATTCTCAAAAATGCGAAACAACTCAAAAACTATGGACGAAAGTCTTCAAGTTTTGGCAGACAAAAAAAATCTCTTGATTTTTGCCGAAGGTGGCACACAAAGTGTCAAAAAACTGAGACCCTTACAAAAAGGTATTGCGCGAATTGCTTTTCAAACTTTAGAAGCCCATCCAGACCTCGAACTGGAAATCTTACCCACAGGAATTAATTTTACACACTTTACAGAATCCGATAAGGCTATATACTTAAAAATTGGTGCTCCAATAATTGTAAAACCCTTTTATAAAATATATTGTGAAGATAAAAACAAAGGAGTTGAAAGTTTATTAAATGCTTTGTTTGAGGCTATGAAGCTTAACATCATTCACTTAGAAAACCAAAATTTACTACCTATATTCGAACGTACTATCCCAACTTTACGAGCGGAAACCGCACTACCCTACTTTCCTAAATTAGTACAGAGTGATAGTAAATTGCAAATAGAAAAATCGTGGGCAAATCAATTAGACCACCTCAATGAAGATAGTATTCAAGAATTAAAAAATGCTTTATCGCTACTTCAAAAAGCCCATAAAGATGTTAATATTAAAACCACTGACTTGGACAAAGCCCCCATTAGCATAGGGCGTCTTTTGGTTTTAGCCGCAGGTCTTATTCCTGCATTGATTGGAATCATTTACCACGTTTTACCTATAGGAGTGGGCTTGTACTTTAAAAATAAAGTAGTCAAACAAAAAGAATTTAAGAATTCAATACAATTTGCCTTTGGCGTGTTTTTGGGTTTGATTCAATATGTTATTTTCTTCATTATTGCTGTCACTTCTTATAAATTTTTATATTTTTTAGTCCTACCCATCCTATCTGGCTTGTGGGCGAGGTACTATTACCACATTTGGAACAATACTCAGTGGACAAAAAAAGAAATTTTTTATAAATTTAAAAATGATATGTCACAACTCGTTCATTCTGTTCATCAAATTAAAAAATAATGACAAAATATTTAGGATTTTTTATTTTATTAGCCAGTTGCCAACCCCAACAAAAAGAAGCTGATAATTCGGTTCAACCCCAATATGCTATTGCCATTCATGGTGGAGCGGGCACCATTTCAAAAGAAAACATGGATGATGAAACTGAAAAACTGTATATAAATGCGTTAAATGAAGCCATTGACATTGGAGAAAACATATTGAAAAACGGGGGTAGTTCATTAGACGCGGTGGAGGCCACAGTACGCATCCTGGAAGACAACCCACTTTTTAATGCTGGAAAAGGGGCAGTTTTCACAAATGAAGGCCGCAATGAATTAGACGCATCTATAATGACAGGTCACGACCAAAAAGCTGGTGCAGTAGGAGGTGTGACGACCGTAAAAAATCCAATTTCACTCGCGCGAACGGTTATGACCCACTCAGAACATGTGATGATGACAGGAAGAGGTGCTGAACAATTTGCTGAACTCAACCAACTTGAAATTGTTCCAACAGACTATTTTTATACTGAAGCACGATGGAATGGTTTGCAACGCATCAAAGCAGAGGATGATAATAAAACACAACTTTCCGAAAGCGAAAAATCTAACTCCAAAAAAGGAACTGTAGGCTGTGTCGCTTTAGATAAATTTGGAAATCTTACAGCTGGTACATCCACAGGCGGTATGACCAATAAAAAATTCAATAGAATCGGTGATACCCCCATAATTGGTGCCGGTACTTTTGCGGACAACAATACTTGTGCTGTTTCTTGCACTGGACATGGTGAATTTTTTATTAGATATACGGTGGCAAGAGATATAGCCGCTATGATGGAATACAAAGGCTCAACCCTTCATGAAGCTTGTGAACATATAGTACTCCAAAAACTAGTTCAAAAAGGCGGAGAAGGAGGACTCATTGCCATAGATAAAAATGGTAATATTGAAATGCCTTTCAATTCTGAAGGTATGTACCGCGGTTGGGCCAAAAATGGGGAACGCGAAGTTAAAATATATAAAGATTGACTCCTAAAACTATGAGATATTACAAAGAAATTTTATTGATTGAAGGCATAATTTTAGTCTTATTGTGGATAGCCAATGATTATTTGGCAAGCCTTATCACTTTCATATTTGTTCCCCTACTTTTTTCAATCATTATAATTTCGTATATTACTGAAAGAATTTCAAAATCAAATATTCCTTCATCATATTTCAAAATGATGTGGGGATTACTTTTTATTCCAATTATATTCATAGCTATATTCTCAAAATGGGCCAATGGCCTTGATTGGATGGCAAAATAATAATAACAAGTCGTATCAAAATAAACAATAACAAAATGCAATTTATTCCAGAAAATATTATCAACGAAAAAATAGCTCTTTACGAGGCCAACGATGAAATATTCGCCCGTGATTTTCAGCAAATGGTTGAACACAACAACCCAATACTTTCATTTTTTCAACAAGAAAGCCTCGAACTACTCACAGAATCTGAAAAAGTGCTTTTGGAATTTATGTTTACGGTCATTTATTCAAGCATTCATGAACATATAAAATCTCATACTACCGTAAACATCCAATCGTTAGAAGATGCAGAAGAAAAAAACTGGGAGATATTTAATGACAATAGTTCTAAAAATTTCACTCAAATTTGTGACATATTTTTTGAAAATTATCCTCAAGAAGATTTATTAGCGTTTGTAGAGGATACCTTGCAATTGGATGAAGAAGAGCCTGTAATTACAACGGTAGGTCGAGAAATCATTTTGATCGCCTGTAAATCATTCATAGATACTCTTATTAAAAGTTTGGACTAGGTTTTGGGCTTTCAAGGGTCTCAATACATTGCTCTCTTATGTCCCAAATTTTATCAAAAGTTAAAGATATTTTATGAGATTTTAACCATGCCTTAATATAGGCCATATGAGTTTCCACCTTAAAAGTAGCCACCTGATAAGGTTCAATTTCAATTTCTTCCAAAATATCATTTTCTATTTGAGAAATTTCAGATATTGGACTGGTAATGTCTATTCTTCTGTTATTGATCTTCAAATAACAATGCGCTTCTGGGATGTATTCCAAATCGAAATCAGAAATTAATCTTTCAATATTGGGCGTATTTTTCCCATTCATTTTATAGATACCCATAATAAGTTTCACGCCGGATATCTCGTTTTCTTTCGCTATTTGTGCTATAAATGCATGCTTAGAACTGCACGTTCCTTTATTTTCTTTGATGACCAATCCCAAATCATGCCTATTGCTATTGCGCCCGTATGGCAAATTTCTAATATATTCTAAACAATCATTAAAATTCCTAAGCCCCACCTTCAGAACTTCGGGCGTGAGTTCACCATTTTGTTTAAAAAAGAAGTGCTTTAATGAAAAAACAATCTTATGTCCATCAGGATCTGAAATCATTAAACTATGTGCTCTCCAATAGGGATTTTTGGCTGTTTCTATAGGGATATGTCTGTGATTGAGCTGCTTTTTTATGATGAACATTTCTATTTCAGTACACACATAAAAAACAAGTAAATCGTCAGAATCAAATGAACTTTCAGGCTTCGATGCAGAAGTAGTAAACTCCAAATGCCAATCAGAATAGAATGTACCTAAGATCAAACCATCATAAGAATCGTGATTGGAAAAATGCCCCAATACTGTAAGTCCCACAACTTCTGTATAAAATTGTTTTATTTTTTGTAAATTTGATGTATGTCTAGCGTATCTAAATATCATGGTCCGATCAATATTTTGGCAATTAAACGTACAGCTTTATACTTTGTTTGATTTCATATACAAGGTCTT
>CAZBCV010000049.1:0-17308 GCA_964490495.1 uncultured Aureispira sp.
AATAATCTGAAAAATTGGTATTGTCAGGATTTATTGATTTGTAATTGATATCAGGAGACAGGAACATATCCAGGCCTAAAGCTAGTCCATCTCGGCCATTATCATCGAAAATAAACAGTTGATATGCAAAGTCTGAAACAAAAGTATAGAAATTGGGCACTGCCACCCTTTGTGGAAAATAATATTCTAGATATTGGTACATCTTTCTCAACTGATCTTTTATATCTTCGATATTATTATATTTCTTTTGTATTTTTTCATTTAAATCCAAAAAAAGAGAATCTTTGGTCACTTCCATAAAAGCAGAATGATAAGAGGAAGTACTACTGTCAATGCCCAAACCCAAAACTTTATCGAAATAAAGATTATAAAAAGAGGGACTTTTATTGACAATTTCTTCAAATACGCCTTTGTCTTGGGCTGAAAAAATACTATTTTCAGTCCTGTAAATGTTAAGATCAATGGCAATATGCGATACGTCTGGTGTGCTCTCTTTAGTCCCACAAGAAGAGACTAAAATGCCCAATAATGCCAAAAAGTAAAGTGAATTAATTTTAAATTTCATGAGAAAAAAGATAATAAACTTTAAATAAAAAAACGGCTTCCGGAGGTTGAGCCGGAAACCGCTGGTTGATTAAACTGAGTAACTGAACGTGGTTCTATCATTCATAATCTCAGGTCTTCCACTTTAACACCTACTAGCGTATTTGGTTTTAAAACAAATACACTCGGGTCATAATTTTTATTAGATTTCAATCCTTTCATATTCAGGGTATATCTTGAGCCATCTTTAGCAAATACCCGCAAAGATATTAAATTGTTATTCAATTTATCCAGAGTTATCCTGATTTTTGAAAATTCTGATTTTTTTGATTTAGGTTTAAACTCTATATCTATAAATTTTTCTTTGCCCACAGTTCTTTCGTCCACCACTGTATAAATATACTCTCCCTTTTGGTAAATATTAATCAATTGGCGAGGAGTTAAAAACTCTTCACTACTATCATCCATGTCCAAAATTTGTACTTCTTTATTTTTCTTGAGATAAACCCACATCGTTTTTCCATCGGCATATACCTCTTGATCGGCCATTTTCAATTGATACTTATTTCCGCTTTGTATAAGATTCCCTTTTTGAGTTTCCATAGGTTTGTTGGGAAATTCTAGTTGAAGTTCAAAGCTCACTTCCATAGTAGAGTAACTATCATATTGTTTCTTCAACTTATCTAATAAAGCTTTGGCTTGAGGGTCGTTTTTCTCAACTATTGTTTTCTGGCCAGATATAAAAGTAGCCCAACTCAAAAGTACTAATATGAAATTTATTTTAATCATTTTTCTACATTTACAATAATACATTTAAAACCTACAAATTGTTACCTTAAAAAAGTCAATGTTCTGTTAAAAATTCACCTAATCTAAAAACACAATTATAATTAATTGATATAATATAGATTAAATATATAAAAAATAATATATATTTATGAATGGTTGATACTATTAATTGATTCTTTTTTTGTCACTGACCATCATTATATTGGATTTAAATTTCAATAATGTCGGATTTTCAAAGGCTTTACTAAATATATCTTTATAGTAAATATTGGCAAACTCTATGTCTTTAGCATATAATCCTAAATGATTAAAAATAATAACTCCATTGTCATTGAGCAGATCTTTCAAGTCGTTAATGAAATCGAACTCCAAGAATTCTTCTGGTATGACATCGTCCACAAATACATCAATACATATCATATCGTATGTTTGTTCGGTGGTGTATGCAAAGGTGAAAGCATCTCCATGAATAACTTCCACATAAGACTTAAGTTCGTCAAAAACATACTTATCTGCCCATTGAATAATTTCTTCATCCAATTCCAAACAAGTGAATGACATTTTCTTTTTAAACTTTGTTTCAAGCATGAATGGAATGCTGCCTAAACCCATACCTAGAACGAGTACATCTTCTATGTGCGGATTATCCATGTCAAGCCTTAAAAAAGTATCTCTAAAATTATCATACCTACTGCCATAGGAATATATGGCATTTTGCGTACATAATTGATATTGGC
The DNA here is from genome assembly GCA_964490495.1 of uncultured Aureispira sp. Taxonomy (GTDB): domain Bacteria; phylum Bacteroidota; class Bacteroidia; order Chitinophagales; family Saprospiraceae; genus OLB9. The sequence goes on from CAZBCV010000049.1 coordinate 2,070, forward strand.
CATTTTTTAAGACTACATATATATTTTCGTTGACTTCAGAAGAAGCACTGTCAATGAGTATTTCAGAAAAATAACTCCAAATTATTTTATACCAGGGTTGTTTCATTTCAATTCTTAGATTGGATACTTTCTAATGTATTTAAAATTTTATGAATGCCTTCCATAATGTGACCTTCTTCAGCTATCAAGGGTGGTGCTATTCTAAAAGATTTATTATTGAATAAAAAATAATCAATTAAGACACCATTTTCAATCGCTTTGTCAATCACTGGAGTAAGCAAATCGGCAGAAACCAATTCTACAGCCATCATCATGCCTGAAGATCGGATCTCTTTAATAAGTGGGTGTTGGAGATGTTCTTTTAAAGTTTTTTCGTGTTCAAAGACCCTACAAACATAAGGCCCATGATGTAATACTTTTAGAGTGGCTAAGGCTGCGGCGACACATACAGGATGCCCGCCAAAAGTGGTAATATGCCCAAGCATAGGGTTTTTAGCTAAGTGATCCATTAAGTTTTTATTGGCCACTAAGGCGCCAATAGGCATTCCGCCTCCCATAGCTTTGGCTATAAGCAAAATATCTGGAAGTATGGCATATTTTTGATGAGCAAACATATATCCAGTGCGTCCAAACCCTGTTTGAATTTCATCCAAAATCAATAAAGTTCCTGTCTCTTTGCACCTCTGTTCTACTTTTTTTAAATAATTATCTATGGGCACAATCACACCATTTTCTGCTTGAACTGGTTCCAATATAACGCAAGCAGTTTTTGTAGAAATTTTTGACAATTGACTCTCATCATTAAAATCAATATGTCTAACTCCTGGTATTGTGGGGAAAAAATTTCTAGAAAACGAGTAATCACTTCTCAGGCTTTCGGCAGCAATGGTACTGCCATGATAAGCATTAGAACAAGAAATAATTTCAGACCTTCCTGTAGCCTTTCGTGCTAGTTTTAATGCAGCCTCAACCGCTTCAGTTCCACAATTTACAAAATAAACTGAATCTAATCCATTGGCCAAAATCTCTGTAAGAAAAACAGCGTAATCTACTTGCGGCTTTTGAATATGTTCCCCATAAACCATGGTGTGCATGTATGTGTCAACTTGCTCTTTCACGGCACTGACCACTTCTGGATAACAATGCCCCAAAGAACTCACCGAAATCCCAGAATTAAAATCTAAGAATTTTTTGTTTCCTGCCCCATAAATATACATTCCTTCTGCCTTTTGAACTTCAAGACACATAGAAATAGGACTAGTTTGAGCAACATGATTCAAAAAAAGGTTTCTAATTCCTCCCATTATTTTTTTGAAAATATTAAAAATTGGCGCAAATGTACATATAAATAAAACTATTATGCGATGTCATACACCAAAAATAAATAAAAAATACATCTTTTATACAGTTGACAACACATCACAAGTTTATCGAATACACACTTTTGGCTTGTGAATTAACATCTACAGATCGCGATCTGAATATTTATCACTTAATAAATTATTCAGAAAATGAAAACATTAAAATGGCATGAATACAGTAGCGTATTCTTTAATTTTGGGCTTGTAGCCAGTCTTTTATTCATCAACCTTATCATCAATGTGGTGCAACCTATTCGTAATGACTCAGGCGTTTCTTTTGAAGACGATGATATAAAACCTTATTTGAACATTAAGGAAATTTTTCTTTCAGAACCAGAAAGATCATTACCCCGAAGGAAAAAGCCTAAAATCAAAGAACAAACAATAGTTTTTGAGCCTACCACCATCGAAACACCCAAAGAAAAGGTAGAACCTATAATCAGTGTGGAAGAAGGGCCGTTAATTGCAAATCAGACAAAATCTCAAGAAGCCATACCTTCACAAAAGACTGCTCCTGAAGAAGACAATAAGGTCTATGTTTCTGTTCAAAATATGCCCTACATCAAAAACTGTGAAACCCTCACCGAAACTGAGAGGCGACTATGTACTCAAAAAAGTATTTTGGATTTTATTCAAAAAAACTTGAAGTATCCGCCTTTGGCACGAGAAAATGGTATAGAAGGCACCGTAGTAATTTCATTCATCGTAAATAAAAACGGAAAAATTGAGGATTTGACAGTACTCAGAGATATTGGTGCGGGATGTGGACAAGCTGTTGAAAAAGTATTCAACCATCAATTAGAGTGGCATCCTGGCTACCAAAATGGTCGTGCCGTGTCCGTAAAATATACTGTGCCCGTTAGATTTAAGATGCTTTAATTCTGAGCCCTTAAAACTCTAATACCATTTTGCTTTTTATTATTCATCAGATAGTTCGATAATGACATTTTTGAAACCTCTACTTGCTGAGAAGTCTGTGAAGCGTGCAAAAGATGTGGCTGACCATTTATGATTTTAATAAATCCCGTGTGGACAATATCTAAACCTTCCACATCAGTAGTGATGGCTATAATGTCACCATTTTTGAGTTGACCTTCTATGTCTTTAACACGTTCTTTGGGGATATAATACACTCTTGTTTGAGACAATAAATACTCAGATTGGGCCAATTTCTTTTTATCCATTAAGGAGATGAGCAAAGGGTACTTTTGACTATTGGAAGTGATGAAATTAATTTTTTTCTTCATTTCAATGCCGCCCATTTTGGAAGTGACTTCAGTAAGAAATGGTTCAGTGGTATTTTGTAATATCCATTCTGAAAAATAGTGTAATCTTGATCCATACCCATTAATTATACCCTTGCGGTAGCGGAGGCGCTGAATGTTATCTTCAAGACTTTTGTTCCATCCACTGTACTTAAGTTGATAAAGAGAAAGCCCTAAGACGTAGTCCACAAAAGTCACACAGTCGAATCCATCCGCACGACATACGAGCTGTTCTGTATTGTTTTTATCCAATGTACCGGCGACATAGGGTGTGCCTAAAAAATACTCAGCATTGTTCAAAAGACATTCTGAAAGCTTCTGACCACATGCATGATAAGTTTGCCCAAAACCGAAAAAGAAAATTAAAAGAATTTTTAGATACTGTTGAGTCATGTTTTACTTTTATAATTATGAAGCCAAAATTCTTTGATAAAAGATTCTTACATTCATTTTAACAATAAACCGATATTGTTGTTCTACTTCATTAATCGGTTTGATGAAAAATTATCTATTGAGTCCTTCTATGTATCGACTTAATTTAGATATCCAAAGTGTTGTTAACTGTCCTTTTTTTTAATAAATTAAAGCCATAAAAATAGATGAGACTCCTTATAATTATTTTATTTACAAACCTTAACTTGATCTGTTGGTCGCAAGCTGGAGCTATAGAAACAGAACATAGTGATGCTATATCCATAAAAATAACAGAATTGGCCAAGAAATATGAACAAGACATAATTCAATGGCGCAGGCATTTACACGAAAATCCAGAACTTTCCAATAGAGAATACAATACGATGCGATACATCTATAGCGTGATCAAAGATTGGGGAATAAAAGTGGACACTGGTATGGCTCACACAGGAGTTGTGGCAGTTTTAGACACAAAAAAACCTGGTCCAACGATGGGTTTGCGTGCAGATATAGATGCACTCCCTGTCACAGAAAGAGTAAAAATACCTTTTGCGTCCAAAGTCAAAACCCTCTATCAAGGACAGGAAGTAGGTGTGATGCATGCTTGTGGCCATGATGCGCACACGGCAATACTCATGGGAACAATGCGTGTTCTCATAGATATAAAAGATCAGCTTAAAGGAAAAGTAGTTTTTGTATTTCAGCCAGCAGAAGAAGGAACACCTCCAGGTGAAGAAGGTGGTGCAGCACTCATGATTAAGCAAGGATTACTGACAAAATATGGCATTGAAGTCATCTATGGATTACATATGAATTCCCTTCTGGATGTAGGAAAAATAACTTACAAACCCCAAGGAATGATGGCCGCAGCAGATATATTTACCATCAAAGTAAAAGGAAAACAAACCCATGGTTCTCGACCTTGGGATGGTATAGACCCCATCACAGTGGCTTCTCAAATCATCTTAGGTTTACAAACTATAGTTTCACGTCAAGTGGATCTTACACACGAAGCTGCTGTCATTACTATTGGTAAAATATCTGGTGGAGTACGCTTCAATATTATTCCCGAAGAAGTAGAAATGGAGGGTACCATAAGGACTTTGGACAATGACATGCAAAATGATATACATCAAAGAATTATAAGAACTGCCACACATATAGCAGAAAGCGCAGGTGCTACGGTAGAAGTGGATATTCAAAAAACATATCCTGTGACTTATAACAATCCACAACTTACAGCTCAAATGCTACCTACACTTGAAAAAATAGCTGGTGAAGAAAATGTAAGAGTCATAAAACCCGTCACCTTGGCCGAAGATTTTTCTTTTTACGCTCAAGAAATTCCGGGACTTTTCTTTTTTCTAGGGGGAAAACCTCTTGACGTCCATACTATAGATGCACCACCTCACCATACCCCAGATTTCTATATTGATGAAAGTGGCTTTGTTTTAGGTGTTAGGACATTGGCGCAATTAGTGATTGATACCAAAATCAAGACCAACTAGAGAGTTTATGGATAGAATAATAGGACATTATAAAGGAAATTCACCCGGCCCTTTGACTGTTGTTTTTGGAGCCATGCATGGCAATGAGCCCGCAGGTGTCCTCGCATTAAAAGAATTATTTAATAGGTTAGATCACGCCACAGCATCTGATCCTCACTTCAAATTGGCTGGTGATATCGTGGGACTTGTGGGTAATGTCCAAGCGTTTGAGGCCCAAAAAAGATTTATTACGAAAGATTTAAATAGAAGTTGGGTGGCCAATGATATCCGAAAGGTCATGGATAGCCCTGAAAATGAGTTAAAAGACGAAGATAAAGAATTAAGACAAATTGTGCAATTGCTCAATACTGTTGTGGATACAAAGAACTTTGGTAAGATGTTTATTCTAGACCTACACACAACATCTTCGGAGGGTGCAGTTTTTAGTATTGCTTCAGAAGACAGTACAAGTGAAAGTTTGGCTTTGCAATTGGGAGCACCTGTTATTTTAGGATTGGTCAACACCATTGAAGGTACTAGTTTACATTTTTTCAACAATAAGTATCTCAAAATTCCTACTATTGCTTTAGGCTTTGAATGTGGTCACCATGAAGACCCTCATTCGCCTCTTAGAGCTTTATCCGCCATTCTCAATTTTCTTACTGCGATTAATGTGATTAACAACAATAACATAGTTGACAGTGATTATGAATTGAATTTGAATAACACTCATTCCCTACCCCGCAAGGTTAAAATCGTACATAGAGAACAAGTCAATGATATCTCAAAATGGAAAATGAAAGAAGGTTATACAAATTTTCAACACATATCAAAAAATGAAGTCTTGGGATTTTATGAAGGAGTAGAAGTGAAATCACCCTATTCAGGACGAATACTTATGCCATTATATCAAGCACAAGGGCAAGACGGTTTTTTTATTGTAGAAGAAATAGAATAGTGTTAAAGTTTTATTAAAAATGGTACAATTCCAACTTTAATTAAACATATCGTGACTAAAACTATTAATTTTGTGATTGATTTTAAGTTAAACAGTATTTGGTCCATGTTCAAAAGATATATTTTTCTTATTGCAATACTTTCAACTGCTTTTTCTATAAGTGCACAAAACAAGGTCAGATGGTATTCGTGGGACGTTGCTAATGACAAAATAGAAAAATCAGACAAAAAGTACTTTATATACCTATACTATGATGGGTGTAGATGGTGCAAGTACATGGAAAATCAAACCTTTAATTCAGACAATATAGCTAAGTTTATAAACCAAAACTACTACTCTTTCAGACTCAACGCCGAAAGCAGTGAAAAAATAGTTTTAGGAAATAAATCATTCACTTCTGTACGCATTGGCAAATATGATTTCAGTGAATTAGCTGCTGAACTTACAGGTGGGCATATGTCATTTCCTTCAATTGTGATTTTAGATGAAAATTTTAAAAAGATAGGAATTCACGACGGCTACATCGATAATGAAAAATTTGAAATGCTGCTCGCATATTATACTGGCAACTATCACAAGACGACCATATGGCATAAATTTGCTGGAAATTACTGCAAAGACCATCATTTTAATACATTGGTCAACGACAAATAATTTAACCTATAATTAAAGCTTAGCTTGTCATTTAGAATTTTTATTTTAAAAAATCATCTCTTTACCATATTTATTTATATTTTTACGCCCAAATAATAAATCGATGGAAAGGTTTTATTTGGATAGTCATACTCATATATTCGGAACAACGGAACATATAGTTTCAGTGATAGTCTATTTTGCAATAGGTTTTATGATACTATTATTTGGGAAAAACCGATGGAATGAAAAACAAAAAAAAGACTACATAGTCCTCATTTGTTTCCTTGTTTATGGCCTACAATGGGCCAAAACGGGTATAAGATATTACTTAGGAGTTTTTGACCATACAACAGACCTGCCTCTTCAATTATGTAATCTCATGCCATTAATTTTGGGCATAGCCTACTATTTTGAAAGTCAAAAACTTTTTGGAATCATATTCTTTTGGATCATGAACGGCACATTACAATCCAATTTCACGCCCTCATTGATGGACTTTTTCCCACATTACGAAAGTATAAGATATTGGACCACGCATGCGCTGATACCTTTTGCCGCAGTTTATGGCTTAGTCGTACTTTCTTATAAAGTTACTTACAAAGATGTCATTATTTCTTGGTTGGCTATTACTTTTGGCGCATATTTTATGTACTGGATCAATACATTTATGGGTGCCAATTATTGGTTTGTTATAGAAAAACCTATCAGTCCCACTATGTATGATGCCTTAGGTCCCTGGCCCAACTATATGTTTCAATTATTTCCCGTTGCCCTTGTATTATTTAGTGTGACTTATTGGGTCATTCTATTGGTGCAAAAAAGTGCAGCAGTAATAAAACTAAAAAAAGGTAGGTAAGCTATATTATTCAAGATAATAAAGATAGATTCTTTTCACGTAAATGTTATATTTAGCTATAAATTAAAGCGTATCGTGTAGGTTCCATGCTTGTGCTTCCAGTTTTTTACGCATTTTGGTTTTAAACACATCAGGGTCATTGGCCACGCAATCATAAACAATACCTACCCTTTCGAGACCATTATGTTTGGATGTATGATATTGGTAACCTAATTTCTTAAGTTTTTTTACCATTCTAGATACATTATCTGAACTTTGGAAAGCACCCACTATTAAAATACATTCTTTAGAGTGGGACTTAGTATTATTATCATTTATGGTGCCTTTTGTTATTGGCGGAATATCTGCTATTGTTTGCGTAATAATTGTTTCCTGGGTAGTCTGAATTTCTTCTACGTTATTCCCTTCAATTATGGTGTTAGGCTCTTCATTAATTTCACTTTCGTACTCCAGTGAATCAACAACATCAGTTACTATTGTAGTTTGAGTGGGAACAGGCACAGAAGATTTTGGGCTCAACCACCAAAAAACAACAAAACCTAAGACTAGCAATGCTGCTAACAAAGGCCATAAGTAAAACAATGAACGAGGACTCTTCTCTTCTTTATATGGGTTATTCAGCCTAAAAAGATAATCATCATCATGTTGAATATTAAGCTTTTTAGGTGGAATAAATTTTGCAGACAATGAATTCAGTCCTGCATATTTGTCAAATATTCTCTCATCCTCCACCAAGAAAGTATTGTTTACTAATTTTCCAAGTCCTTGTAATGAAAAAACTTTTGTAGATTCCTGAGCTAGTTTGTAATCCTGAACGAACCACGACTCCATAGAATGAGCAGTGGAAGCATCCAACCCACTTTCAACTAAAAGTTTTGAAAATAAAAATTTATCGTTTTCAAATTTAGAGAAATTAACAAAGGATTGAGGAGGTGACAAAGTAGTTTTGTCAATAGAAAACTTACTGGAATGCAAAGACATCTCCCATGTTCCTACTTCAGGAACAGAAACCACACCAAATTCCATTAGCATTTGGTAAAAATATCTGGAATACACTTTGTTTTGCATTAAATAATTGCTACTATAAGTTTATGATAGAAATAATTGTGCCAAAAATTTAATATAAAAATGATGGTCTCATCCTTATTCTCAATTCACACCTTCCACAATGTCATAAAAATGTAAAATAAAAAACAAACTAAATGTGTACTCATTCTAACAGATGCAATTATATTAAATAAAATTTTAAAATTTATTATACTGTATATCAATATTTTATTATGATATTTTATAAAAAATATTCAACAATTAAATCCATTCTAAAAAAAAATCTTTTCAACGCCCGTTCAATAACCATAAAATATTTTAAACATAAATGAATAAAAGTGGTCTAATAAAAGAAATATATTAAAGTAATTGCATGAAATTTCTTTCCTATGGAGTAATGACCTATACACTGATGGCCCTAATATGGTGGTCGGTACTTTTGACAAGGACAAACAAAAGTCTTTTTGAAACAAGAAAAGAATTTATTGAATTGAAAAATAAGGTATCTGACTCCGACTCTACTTCGGAAATAGCCACTGTAGAGAAAGATTATATTCGCAACAAGTGGATGATAATAGGAGAAGGAAGTGTGTTTGGTATTCTATTAATTATAGGGATGTGGTTCATACAGAGAGCCTACCAAAAAGATATTCGGGCCACTACCAAACAAAAAAATTTTTTACTATCTATCACCCATGAACTCAAATCACCGTTGGCGGCTATTGGGTTGATGATGGAAACATTGATTAAGCGAAATCTAGAAAAAGATAAGCAGATAGAATTACATCAAAACGTGCTGAGCGAAACCCATAGATTAGAAAAACTCATCCATAATTTACTTCTTTCTGCTAAATTGGACGAGGGATATCATTACAATTTTGAAGCACACAATATTCAGGAAATTATTGAAAAAATATGCCAACACTACAGAAATCAATTCCCAGAAATAAGTATAGGACTGAATATTAAATCGGAAATATTACCCATTGAGTTAGACCGAGAGGCGATTCAAAGTATGATAAACAATATTATAGAAAACAGTATTAAATATAGTGCAAATGAAATAAAAATTCTCATTGAGCTCTATCAATCCAAAACAACTACAATAATATCCTGCGCTGACAATGGAGTAGGTATTCCTGACAATGAAAAAAATAGAATCACTGAACAATTTTATAGAATAGGAAATGAAGAAACCAGAAATTCAAAAGGTACAGGACTAGGACTCAACATAGTACAACAATTGATCAAAGCACACAAAGGTGAACTAAAATTTGAAGACAATACTCCCTCAGGATTAAAAGTTATAGTAACATTACCCAATAAAATCATTGAATAAATGCGTATATTGCTAGTAGAAGACGAAGAAAATATTCAAAAAGCCATCAAAATGAACTTAGAAATAGAGGGCTATGAGGTTGTAGCAACAGATAATGGGCGAAAAGCTTTAGAAATCATAGATAACCAACATTTTGATTTATTGATTCTTGACATTATGTTGCCGGAGGTCAATGGTATTCAAATCTGCGAGCACGTCAGACTAAAAAACAATCATGTAGGCATTATCATTGTTTCGGCCAAAGATACATCCCAAGATAGAATAATTGGACTAAAAACAGGAGCAGATGATTATCTCACTAAACCTTTTAATTTGGAGGAACTTCTCTTGAGAGTAAATAATTTGGTAAAGCGCAGTCAAGAAAACAAAAGCAGTGCTTTAGAAACATACTCTTTCGGAAATAATACTATCAATTTTGTTACTTATGAAGCTACTAGCCATAAAGGCAAAATAGAATTATCAAAGAAAGAAGTGTTGTTACTCAAACTCTTGATAGAGAAAAAAAATGAAGCCGTTTCGCGACAAACTATACTTCAGGCTGTTTGGGGCTACGATGTTTATCCCTCTACTCGCACCATTGATAATTTTATTTTATCTTTTCGGAAATACTTTGAAGACGACAATGTACCTTCAAAACACTTTCACTCCATAAGAGGTGTAGGATATAAGTTTACAGAATGATTATTGGGCGCTAGTAAAAAGAAATTATTTTTCTGCCCAATTATGAAATATACAACTCATCAAAACAAAATAGCCAATATGATGAGGTATTACGCTCAATCCATTGGCTATTCAATTTTTACATTGGAGACAAAAAACATCTGTCAGTTGGTCAACTCAATTATTTCTTTTTATTGACCTTATCTAAGTGTTCTGCCCCTTTGATGTCCAATTTTTTGGCCAATTTAGACATTTTATTTAAATCGATTTTGCCAGTGAATGACATCATCGTAAAGCTATCTACCGAACCCACCACCAATAATAATTCTGTGATTGTATTATTGGTTTCCTTTGTCACAAAACGTACATTAGAGCCTTTTTCCTTGACAGTCATGAGTTCTTCATAACCATTAGAGTTTAATCTTTTATTGGCCTCGCCATATATCAATAGGGATTTCTTAGATGTAGTCATTATTCTTAGTCCTTTCAGATCTTTGACTATATCCATAAATTCCTCGTCTGATTCACCATTTTTTGCAGCTTTGGCAAACATTTGAAACATTTTTGGTCCCACATAGACCACAGAAAAATCTTCATTTTTTTGATAGTCGCTAAATAATTTTTCAATGGCATCCGTTTGTGCTGATACTTGAAATACCATAAACACAATAACAAAAGAAGACAATAAGCTTTTTATATACATTTTTTTACTTTTTGATTGATTTTTAAACTATTATAAATTAAAATAAAAACTAATTACTTAATATATTGACAGCATTGAGATGTGAAATATTGTCCATAAATGCATCTTCACTTTTTTTATATTTATACGACAACATAGCCAACGCCTCCATAGTTACTCTGTAAGCTTCTTCAGGATCTTCGATTTCATGTACTAACGATGGAGCTGATTCTTTTGAATTCATTTGCTGAACAACAAAAAGACTACTCAAACCTAAAACAAATACCGCCGCTGCCGCATAGGCCCATTTTCTGAATGGCAATACTTTAAAAGTTTTGGATTCTTGAGTCGTGGTATTGCTAGCATCGACTTCACTTTTGTTAAATGAATTTAATATTACATTTTGTTGCAAAACACAGTATTGGAAATAATCCTTAAATTGTTCATGTTGCGGAGATAAATATTCACTATTAAAATACTCTTGAAGCATTTTTTCTTGTTCCAGTGAGGTCTCTCCTTCCCAATATTTTTCTATTAAACTATCTATACTTAAATCAGTAGATACCTTTATGTTTTTATTGAAGTTGAAGTAATCAAACAAAACATTTATATTTTCATTATCAGCTGAGTTTTGGCTAAGTGAAAAATGATTTTTTATAAAGAGTTCTTCATATTCATCGGTTTCTGCATTCCAATATTTTTCTAAAAGAACATCGATATCTTGATGATAATCCCATAAAGTGCTAGACTGTACATTGAAAGTCTCAAATAGAGGTTTAAAAACAAGGTGGTGTCTATCTACATCCTCGGAGTTAAAATAGGCTTTTAAAATATCCTCTTCATTAGCGGATGTTTCAGCTTCCCAATATTTATCTAATAATATATCAATGTCAGGTTTCATACCTTTTAAAATTCTTTTTTAATAATGCCTCTTTGAGACTTTTTCGAGCTCGATGCAAACTCACTTTGACAAAATCTAGCGAATTTTCGGTGATATCGGCTATTTCCTTGTAAGTGTAACCCTCCACATCTCTCAAATGAATAATTTGTTTTTGTTGCTCAGGCAATTCGTTGACCAGCTTCAAAACTATATTCATTCTTTCCACTTGTTCAAGATTTAAATCTACCGAAGGAGATTTATCTTTAATGTTGAAATATCCGTCAATATCATCAATTTTGACTTTTTTGCTTCTTGTTTTATCGATGGCCATATTGCGGGTCACCGTCATGCACCAAGCTTCCTTATTTTCTAACTGTTCGTATTGTTCCTTGCGTTTCCAGATTTTTATAAGAAGCTCTTGCATAATGTCTTCGGCATCGTGCACATCACCAACGATGTTTAAAGCATATCTATAAAGCTTGTCTTTAAACGGCAAGTCAAAAATATTCATTTTGTCGGTGTCCATAAATAACTTTTTAATGACTGATAAATAATAAAATTTGTTACAGTAAACAACTTTTTTTTTAAATAATATTCACAATTTTTAGTGACGTTCAATATAAATTCACGTCACAAACTCTTTTAGATTATGGAATGCCCATTAAGTGGGTATCACAAAAAAAGTGCAAAGTAATGAAATTATAATATTTTTTTTTAGTTATTTATTACTTTTTTTGATTGAGCACAAAATATATATGATAAAAAGGTAATGTAAAACTTTCGTTTGCATAAATTTTATTACCTTTGCACTTTATTTTCTTAAGTTAGTGATATGTTTTACAACAGAATACACATATTATTTATTATTGTCGTGGGCTTTTGGGTATGGACGCCTATTGGTCATAGTCAATGTTCTATTGATAACAGCGTTACGATAACGGATATAAGAAACAATAAATCAGATACAACAATATCCATCATCTTAGTAGATGGGGCTACCATAAACGACCTCAATGCCGTTAATCAAGGAGTTTGTGGTGTAACCCTCGAATTTACCCACCCATTCATGAAAGAACTTGCGATAGAGTTAATATCGCCAGCAGGGCAGATAGTTAGATTAGTGGGTGGCAACATTGTACCCACGAATACCCCATTTATAAATTGGAATGTGACTTTTGTACCTTGTTTTTCCACTGCTAATCCCGACCCAGGATTCGATGCTGTATGGGAAAACGACCAGCTTTGGCAAAGTTTCACCAATTACGCCGGACAATACTACCCTCACTCTGGGTGCCTCGAAGATTTTGACATTGGCGAAGTGAATGGGAGTTGGGCTATCAGATGTATAGATTTTCAAGATGGTGGTGTAGGCAGATTATTAAATGCCTCCATTATATTTTGTGATAATAGTGGTATCAACTGCACGACATGTGAAAAAGATGCAGGAACATTCAATATCACTTCTCTAGAAAGCTGCCAAGGCGATACTAGTTTAAACAATCCTTTTACAAAAACTTACACTACCTTTCCGCCGGATTCAACTCAATATGCTTATACAAATATAGTATTTTCTAATCAAAACGTGTGGGAATATAACGACAATCCAATACCTTCACAATGGCCCAATGGGGAATACACTTTGTGTGGCTTACAATATGCAAAGGTAGATTCTTTCAATATTCCGCCCATCAACACAAGCCTAGATGAAGTGCAAATGCGCCAATATTTCTTAGATTTTGGAATTTGTGCTACACTTTCTACCAATTGTGTGAATATTAAAATCAATCGCACTACTCCTCCAGTCTTTCTCGATACTGTAATCTGCAAGGGTACAGCCATTGACATTGGAGGCCAAATACTCACTACTAAAGGTACTTTTGATATATTGATACCTAACGGTTCTTGCGATTCCTTAGTCATAGTTACAGTCCAAATTCAAAATTTTGACATAGAAATACAAGCTGATAAGACTGAAATAAGTTGCAGTGACACCGAATTGACTTTGTCTGGACAAAACTTGGACACATTGGCCCAAAATCTAACCTATCGCTGGCAAACCAGCGGCGGGAACATAGTCTCTGACAATACTAATTCCACAATTACACTCAATTCGGATGGTGTGTATAGTCTTATAATGACCGCCGAATTTGGCGCTATAACATGTTCTGATACTGCTCAAATCACGATATTAAAAGATGAGACTTTTCCGGTTTTAGCGCTCAGCACAGACACCATCACTTGCAGTCGGTCCTCTGTTAATGTCATTATCAATTCTTCCTTACCTTTGCAGAACAACAATGTTTGGAGAGCCCAAAACAGCTCGACATTTACAGAAAATCCTATGGGTATTACCACTTCTTCGAGCGACATGTTTTACGTCACCGTCACCGCTATCAATGACTGTAGTGTGACTGACTCTATTTTTGTCCCGATAGATACCTCTTTCACTGAGTTCACATTGAGTGCGGATACGTTGTCTTGTATAAAGGATTCGGTCCAGATAATGATGATGCCCAATTTGGATAACAATTATTCATTTAATTGGTTAAATGTGGACGCCCTTTATTCCAATGTGGCACAACCATGGGTTTATGTACCCATCAATTATCTTTTGTCCGTACAAAACACAAATAATGGATGTGAAAAGTCATTTACCCTGCAAGTGAGGGAAAACAAAGAAAAACCCAAAATTGAAAATTTCCAGGTAGATACAATCACTTGTGACAAACCCATAGTGACCCCTATATTTATGACAAATGGCCCGCTTTCGGAATATACTTGGTCCTCTCCAGGCTTTTTGTCTAATGAAATCTCCCCTGAAATATCCTTGGCAGGTCAATATGAGTTAACTGTTATTTCAGCCATCAATGGTTGTGACACATCGTTCCTATTTCAAGTCTTTGAGGACAATACGCCCTTAGAAATAGAAGTAAAATCTGACTCATTAACATGTATAGTAGATACTTTAGAACTGTTTTTGAACATTAACAATCCTTACAGGTCAATTACGTGGACAGGACCCAATGGTTTTTCTAGTTCCGAAAAGAATCCTAAGGCCTATGATGAAGGCACATACACCGTGCAGGTAATAGGCCAAAATGGCTGCGTCACTCAACAAAGCATAGAAATAACAAAATCTTTCGATTTGCCTTTTGTAACTTGGGTAACTGATTCATTGACATGTGATGTAGATTCTATACAGTTAAGGATTACCCAACAAAACGGAAGTTACAGTTACCTTTGGCAAGGACCGGGCATCATCGATATTAATGCGAGTGAACCTTTTGTGACCTTACCTGGCCTATACACAACAACAGTGACAGACATTCAGACTGGATGTGAGGAAGAATTTGAATTTAATTTGCCCAATTTCAGAATATTTACTGACGCAATATTGAATATTCCTGTATTTAAATGTACAGATGACAGTGTTCAAGTCATTATATCTAATAACGATTTAAGATCGATAGTATATACAAAAGATGGTATTCAAATCACGGATAGTTCTCCTTTTTTGAAGGAAGCAGGACGATACATATACACATTCACTAATACTTATGGTTGTACGAAAATCGATAGTTTTGATTTAAGCCGTGACGATGCCATACCAGAAATATTTTTAGTATTTGATAGCATCAGATGTTTTCAAGATTC